>VGCQ01000151.1 GCA_016870055.1 Alphaproteobacteria bacterium
GCGCAAAAAACTCTCACGCAAAGCGCCTTCTCGCCAGACTTCAAAACCTCGGATACGACGTCCAACTCACTCCTATCAACGCATGACCCAAGTCGATGTTTCTTGTTAGCCGGTCGATGGCAGGCTTGAGAAATTGTCGGGCGAGGCCTGCGACAAAGGCGCTACTCTGCCGCCTTCTTCAAGGAGGTCGTCATGCTTGCCTGTCAGCGCGCCCTGTTCGACATCCCGCGCGAGGTCTGTTTTCTCAACGCCGCGAGCTGGGGACCGCTGCCGATCGCCGTCCAGGAGGCCGGCCGCGCCGCGGTCGGACGCAAAGGCCAACCGTGGAAGCTGCCGGGCGATTTCCAGGCGCAGCAATACGAGCGTGCGCGCAAGGCGGCGGCGGCTTTGATCGGCGCCGATCCGGTCGATGTCGCGCTGCTGCCGTCGGTCGGCTACGGAGTGTCGACGGCGGGCAAGGTGCTGAATGTCGCGCGCGGCAGCCGCGTGCTGGTGCTGCAGGACGACCACTCCTCGCCGGTGCTGGAATGGGTGAGCCGCGCCGAGGCCGGCGGCTTCAAGGTCGAGACCGTGAGGCAGCCCGAAGATGGCGACTGGACGCAGGCGGTGCTCGAGGCGGTTGAGCGGCCGGGCGCCGAGCCGTTGGCCCTGGTCTCGATCTCCTCGGTTCACTGGTCCGATGGTGGTGCGCTCGATATGCCGCGCATCGCCGCTGCGACCAAGGCCAAAGGATCGGCCCTGCTGATCGACGCCACCCACGATGCCGGCATTCGTCCGATCGACGTCAAAAGCCTCGACCCCGACTTCCTGATCTTCCCGACCTACAAGTGGGTGCTGGGCCCCTACGGACGCGCCTTCATGTATGTCGCCAAGCGTCGGCAGAACGGCGTGCCGCTCGAGCAGACGGCGCCGGCCCGCAAGTCGGTGTCGGCCGAGGATACGATCTATTTCCGCGACACGTCCTACGCCGAGGGCGCGCGACGCTACGATATGGGCGAGCGCGACCACTTCGTGTCGCTCGAGATGGCCGCGATCGGCATGGAGATGATGGCGGGCTGGGGCAACGCGCCGATCGTGGCGCGGCTTTCGATGCTGACCGACCGCCTGGTCGACGGGCTGGCCAACAGCGGCGTTCAGGTGCTCGACAAGAAGCTGCGGGCGCCGCACGTGCTCAGCCTGAAGTTCCCCAAGGGCATGGCTACCGATCTGCCGAAGAAGCTCGCCGCCGAGAACGTCTATGCCGCACCGCGGCTCGGCCGGCTGCGCATCAGCCCACACGTCTACAACGACGAGCAGGATGTCGACCGTTTTATCGAGGTGTTCCGCAAGGTCGCGATGTAGGCTGCGCGTCGCCGCGAAGGGGGGCTATCTTGGGGAAGACACGCAGGGACTTGTTGCTGGCCGCGTTGGCACTGCCGGTGGTCGCGGCAACGCGCGACGCGATGGCGCAGAATTTTCCCAACCGCCCGATCAGGATCATCGTGCCCTTCCCGCCCGGCGGCGGCGTCGACATGACGGCGCGGCTCTTGATGGAACCTTTGTCGAAGGAACTCGGCCAGCCGGTCGTGATAGAAAACAAGGCGGGCGCCGGCGGTATCATCGGCGTCGAGGCGATGTCGCACGCCGCGCCTGACGGCTACACCCTGTCGCTGACTGGCGTCGGCACGCTGACCGCCGGCCCGCACTTGCGCAGGATGCCCTACGATCCGATGACGCTGGCTCACATCACGCGGCTGGTGCGCATGCCGTTCATCATGGCGGTGCGCAACGATTTGCCGGCCCGCACGCTGCCCGAATTCATGGACCTCGCCCGACGCACCGAAATCCGCTGGGCCTCGGGCGGCATCGGCACCAGCCAGCATCTGGCGGGCGAGCTGTTTACCCAGATGTCCGGCCTCAAGATGGTGCACGTGCCCTATCGCGGCACCGGCCCCGCGCTGAACGATCTGGCAGCCGGCATCGTCGATGCCTATTTCGGCGATCCCGCCACGCTCGGTCTGATCAAGAGCGGCAAGGTGCGCGCCATGGCCGTGACCTCGCCCGAGCGCTGGCCGGTGCTGCCCGAGGCGCCGACGCTCGCCGAAGCCGTACCCGGCTATCGCTCGGAGAATTGGTACGCCATCGCCGCACCTCCCAAGACTCCCGAGCCGGTGATCGCGGTCCTGACCGCGGCCATCCTGAAGGTGATGGCCGATCCTGCGGTCAGGGCGAAGTACGACGAAGCCGGCCTGCACCCGGCGACGCTGCCGCGCGCCGACTATGTCTCGTTCCTGCAGCAGGATCCGAAGACTTGGGGTGAAGTCGTGGCCAAGGGCAACATCAAGATCGACGAAAACTGAACTCATGTCCGCCCGCCTGGCTGTCGATATCGGCGGCACCTTCACCGACGTAGTCCTCGAGCGAGGCACTGAGGCTCACGCGATCAAGGTCCTGACCACGCCCGAGGCGCCCGAGCGCGGCGTCATGGAAGGCGTGCGCGCCATCCTGGCCGAGGCCAAGTGCTCGCCCGCCGAGGTCGGGTTGGTGGTGCACGGCACGACGCTTGCCACCAACGCCCTGATCGAGCGCAAAGGCGCGCGCACCGCGCTCATCACTACGGCAGGCTTCCGCGATTCGCTCGAGATCGCCTGGGAGCACCGCTTCGAGCAGTACGACATCTATATGGAGCGGCCCGAACCGCTGGTGCCGCGCGACCTGCGCTTCGGTGTGGCCGAGCGCGTCGCGGCCGATGGCGCCGTCCTGCTGGCGCTCGACGAGAGGGCCGTGCGCAACATCGCAGTCGAGCTACGTCGGCAGCGCATCGAGGCGGTCGCCGTCTGCTTCCTGCACAGCTTCACCAACGAGGCGCACGAACGGCGTGCCGGCGCCATCCTGGCCGAGGAGCTGCCGGGCGTGGCGATTTCGCTGTCCTGCGAGGTCTGTCCCGAGATCCGTGAGTACGAGCGCACCTCGACCACCATCGCCAACGCCTATGTGTTGCCGCGCATGGCAGGTTACTTGGGCGAGCTCGAAGCGAGCCTGCAGAAGGAAGGCATCGCCGGTCCCTTGCTGCTGATGATGTCGTCGGGCGGTATCACCACGGTCGAGACGGCGCGGCGCTTTCCAGTCCGCCTGGTCGAATCGGGACCGGCCGGCGGCGCCATCCTCGCCCTGACCGTGGCGGCCGAGAACGGCTTGGCCAAGGCGGTCGCCTTCGACATGGGTGGCACCACGGCCAAGCTCACGCTGCTCGACGATCTTGCCTTGCAGCGCTCGCGTCAGTTCGAGGTGGCGCGCGCCTATCGCTTCGTGCAGGGCAGCGGCCTGCCGGTGCGCATCCCGGTGATCGAGCTGGTCGAGATCGGCGCGGGCGGCGGCTCGATCGCCCGCCTCGATGCGCTGGGCCGTATCCAGGTCGGGCCCGATTCGGCAGGCAGCGTGCCCGGCCCGGCAAGTTATGGCCGCGGCGGCAGCGAGCCCACCGTCACCGATGCCGACACCGCCCTGGGCCGGCTCGATCCCCAACGCTTCGCCGGTGGCGCCATCCCCTTGCACCGCGACAGGGCGGAGGCGGCGCTGCAGTCGCTGGCCGGGCCACTCCGGACCACGGCCGAGGGCGCGGCGGCGGGCGTCACCGAGATCGTCGACGAGACGATGGCGAGCGCCGCGCGCGTGCACGCCGTCGAGAACGGCAAGGACACCGCCGATCGCACCTTGATCGCCTTCGGCGGTGCCGCGCCCCTGCATGCCGCGCGGCTCGCCCGCAAGCTCGGCATGAAGACCATCGTCGTGCCGGTCGGCGCCGGCGTCGGCTCGGCCTTCGGCTTCCTGCGCGCGCCGATCGCCTACGAGGTCGTGCGCACCCGCCATCTGCGTCTCGATCTGTTCGACACCAAGACGGTGAACGAGCTGTTCGCCGCCATGCGCGAGGAGGCCGAGGTGGTGGTGCGGTCTGCGGCGCCCCGCGAGACCCTGGTCGAGACCCGCCAGGCCTTCATGCGCTATCGCGGCCAGGGCCACGAGATCGCCGTGCCGCTGCCCAACCATCCGTTGGGCAGCGATGCCGCAGCCGATCTGCGGCGTCGCTTCGAGAAGACCTACGAGACGGTGTTCGGCCGCATCATCCCCAAGCTCGAGGTCGAGGCACTGACCTGGACGCTGTCGCTCGCCACCGATCGGCCGCTGCCCAAGCCGATGGCGGAGACGATTTCTGTGCCGCCGCCCCGGCCCAACGGCCAGCGCGACGTGCTCGACCCGGCTTCGGGTCGCCACGAGCGGGCCAGCGTGCACGAACGAGGAGCGCTCCGCCCCGGCATGGCGCTCGACGGGCCGGTGCTGATCGTCGAGGATGGGACCACGACCGTGGTGCCGCAGGGCTTCTCCGCCCGCATCAATGCGGCGGGCCAGATCGTGTTGGAGGATCGCGCATGAGCACGCCCGCGGACATCCGCCTGCAGGTCATGTGGAACCGCCTGCTCAGCGTCGTCGAGGAGCAGGCGCGCGCCCTGGTGCGCACCGCCTTCTCGACCAGTGCGCGCGAGGCGGGTGACATCTCGGCCGGCGTGTTCGACCTCGAAGGCCGCATGCTGGCCCAAGCCGTCACCGGCACGCCCGGCCACGTCAATTCGATGGCGCGCAGCGTCATTCATTTCATCCGCGAGTTCCCGGTCGAGACCATGAGACCGGGCGACGCCTTCATCACCAACGATCCGTGGAAGGGCACCGGCCATCTCTACGACATCGTCGTCACTTCGCCCGCCTTCCATCGCGGCAAGCTGGTGGCGCTGTTCTCCTGCACCACCCATGTCGTCGATATCGGCGGACTCGGCCAATCGCCCGACGGCCGGCAGGTCTATCACGAGGGCCTGTTCCTGCCGCTGCTGCCTTTGATGCGCGAGGGCAAGATCGACGAGAGCGTGATGCGCATCATCCGCGCCAATGTGCGCGAGCCGGTGCAGGTCGAGGGCGATCTTCATGCTCTGATCGGCTGCAACGGCATCGGCGAGCGACGTCTCGCCGACATGATGGCCGAGCACGGCATCGACTCGCTGGACGAGCTCGGCCAGCACATCATCGACAAGAGTCGCGCCGGCATGGTGGCGGCGATCGGCAAGCTGCCGCGCGGCACCTGGAAGGGGCACATGCGCATCGACGGCTACGACGCGCCGATCGACCTGCATGCCGCCGTGACGATCAACGCCGACCACATCGCGGTCGACTATGCCGGCACCTCGGGTTCGTCGATCTACGGCATCAACTCGCCGATGTGCTACACCGAGGCTTACACCGCCTTCGGCATCAAGTGCGTGGTGGCGCCGACCATTCCCAACAATGCCGGCACGCTCGATTCGATCCTGGTGACGGCGCCCGAGAACACCATCGTCAACGCTCTGTTCCCGGCGGCCGTCAATGCGCGCAGCACGATCGGCCACATGCTGCCCGACGTCTGCTATGACGCCCTGCATCAGGTGATCCCCGGCCGCGTGCCGGCCGAGGGCACCAGCAATCTCTGGAACCTCAAGCTCGGCGCCGGGCACGGCATGACCGGCACGATCGGCAATAGCCGGCCCTTCATGGTGACGACCTTCCATTCCGGCGGCGCCGGTGCGCGGCCCGGGCTCGACGGGCTGTCGGCCACGCCCTTCCCGTCGGGTGTGCGCAACGTGCCGGTCGAGATCACCGAGACGATCGCGCCGCTGGTGATCTGGAAGAAGGAGTACCGGCCGGACTCGGGTGGCGCCGGCCGCCATCGTGGCGGGCTCGGCCAGTTGATGGAGGTCGAGCACCGCGAAGGTGCGCCGTTCGGCATCTTCGCCACCTTCGAGCGCGTAAAACATCCGGCACGCGGCCGCGACGGCGGCCAGCCCGGCGGCAACGGCCGGCTGTCGCTGGCCTCTGGCCAGGAACTCAAGGCCAAGGGCTTCCAAGCCATCCCAGCCGGCGATCGGCTGGTGGTCGAGATGCCCGGCGGCGGCGGCTTCGGCGACCCCAAGCAGCGCGACCGCAAGCAAATCGAGCGCGACCTGCGGCTCGGCCTGGTCAGCAAGGAGCAGGCGAAGGTGGTCTACGGAGTGGACGGCGACGACTAGCTCATCGGACCGCGGGCCTCCAGGCCCGCCTCGTGCCACACCGACGCGAAATGTCATTTGAGCATGAGCGGGCCTGGAGGCCCGCGGTCCGGACAACGCCGCGCTTGCAGAGCGATCTTGCACAACAAGGAGTCGCGAACGAGCGGATATAGGTTGTAGTCTCTCCACTCGAGAACGAAGCGAGAGAAACCCTGATGTGGCAGCCCAACGAACGTTACCCCGATGCCGCCGTGCGCGTGCTCGATCCGGCCTTCGCCAAGTACCGCCTGCCCTTGGCTTCGGTCGAGCGGCTGTACACCGGCTGCCGCTGGGCGGAGGGGCCCGTCTATTTCGGCGACGGCCGCTATCTGCTGTGGAGCGACATCCCCAACAATCGCGTGCTGCGCTGGGACGAGGAATCGGGCAACGTCACGATCTTCCGCAAGCCCGCCAACAACGCCAACGGCCACACTCGCGACCGGCAAGGCCGGCTGATCGCCTGCGAGCACGATGCGCGGCGGGTCGTGCGCTTCGAGTATGACGGGGCGATCACCGTGCTGGCCGATGCCCACAACAGCAAGCCACTCAACTCGCCCAACGACGTGGTCGTGAAGTCCGACGGCTCGGTGTGGTTCACCGATCCGATGTTCGGCATCTTGGGCTACTACGAGGGCCACAAGGCCGAGAGCGAGAACAAGCCCGCCGTCTATCGTCTCGATCCCGCGACCGGCAAGCTCGCGGTGATGGCCGACGACATTCCCGGCCCCAACGGGCTCGCCTTCTCGCCCGACGAGAAGAAGCTTTATGTCGTCGCCTCGCGCGCCGAGCCGCATCGCCAGATCCTGGCCTACGACGTGTCGGCCGACGGCAAGAAACTCGGCAAGGGTGGCGTGCTGATCGATGCCGGCCCGGGCGGCTCGCCCGACGGCTTCCGCGTCGATGTCGACGGCAATCTGTGGTGCGGCTGGGGCATGGGCACGCCCGAGCTCGATGGCGTCAGGGTGTTCGATCCGGCCGGCAAGCCGATCGGCCACATCGGTCTGCCGGAGCGCTGCGCCAACCTCTGCTTCGGCGGCCGCTGGCGCAATCGGCTGTTCATGACAGCGAGCCATTCGCTCTATGCGCTCTACGTCAACACCCAGGGCGTGGCCGGCGGCTGATCGCTCCGACCATGCACGGCATCGATTCGCGTTACGCCTGGTGGCGGCTGGGCGCCAGCGTCGCCCTGAGCACGATCGGCGGCATCGGCATGTGGTCGCTCACCGTGGCGATTCCGGCGGTGCAGGCCGACTTCGGCATCAGCCGCGCCGACATCTCCTTCGCCTACACCATGAACACGCTGGGCTTCATGGCCGGTGGCGTGATCGCGGGACGGCTGGTCGACCAGCGCGGCATCGTCATCATCTCGATCCTGAGCGCCCTCGGCCTGGCGTTGGGCTATGCGCTGGCGCCGCTCACCTCCTCGCTGATCCTGTTCTCCGCCGCCCAGGTACTGATCGGCTTCAGCGCGGCCGCCACATTCGCGCCGCTGGTCGCCGACGTCTCGCACTGGTTCGAAAAGCGCCGCGGCGTCGCCGTCGCCATCGCCGCCTCCGGCAACTACTTCGCCGGCACCATCTGGCCGCCGATCGTCGGATGGATCATCCGCGACCACGGCTGGCGCACCATGTTCTGGGCAGCCGCCCTCTTCTGCCTGGTGGCGATGATTCCCCTGGCGCTGACGCTGCGCCGCCGCCTGCCCGCTCACGCCGAGGCCGCCCTCGCCATGACGGTGCGCCATTCGCAGCAGGCGCTCGGGCTGTCGCCCAACGCCCTGCAGGCGCTGATCGCCGTGATGGGCATCGGCTGCTGCGTCGCCATGTCGATGCCGCAGGTCCACATCGTCGCCTACTGCGCCGATCTCGGCTACGGCATGGCGCGCGGCGCCGAGATGCTGTCGTTGATGTTGGGCTTCGGCGTGGTGAGCCGCATCGCCTCGGGCTGGATCGCCGACAAAGTGGGCGGCATCACGACGCTGCTGATCGGCGCCACCCTGCAGTGCATCGCCCTCGTCTTCTACCTGATCGACGACGGGCTCACCTCGCTCTACGTCGCTTCGGCGCTGTTCGGCCTGTTCCAGGGCGGCATCGTTCCGTCCTACGCCATCATCGTGCGCGAGTACTTCCCGCCGCAGGAAGCCGCGACGCGCGTCGGGCTCGCCATCTCGCTGACCCTGATCGGCATGGCGCTGGGCGGCTGGATGGGCGGCGTGCTGTACGACTGGACGGGCTCCTACCGCGCCGCCTTCCTGAACGGCATCGCCTGGAACGTCATGACCGCGCTGATCGCCTGGTGGCTCCTGATGCGCCGGAATCGCCACGCCGCCACCGCCTGAAAGAGGCCGCCATGCGCATCGTCGCCATCCGCGACATCGTCTCGCCGATCCGCTCCAACATCGCCAACGCTTACATCGACTTCAGCCAGATGACGGCGAGCGTCGTGGCGATCGAGACCGACCTGGTGGTCGAGGGCAAGCCGGTGATCGGCTACGGCTTCAACTCCAACGGCCGCTACGCCCAGCAGGGCCTGCTGCGCGAACGGTTCATCCCGCGGCTTCGCCAGGCCAAGCCCGAGTCGCTGCTCGATGCCGATGGGCTGATCGATCCTGCCAGATGCTGGGCCGCCATGACGGCCAACGAGAAGCCGGGCGGCCACGGCGAACGGTCGGTGGCGGTGGGCGTGCTCGACATGGCGCTGTGGGATGCGCTGGCCAAGGCCAAGCGCCAGCCGCTGTGGAAGCTCCTGGCCGACCGCTACAACGGCGGGAAGCACGACGACAAGGCGTGGGTCTACGCGGCGGGCGGCTACTACTACCCCGGCAAGGACCTCGACGGTCTGCGGGACGAGATGAAGCACTATCTCGACCTCGGCTACACCTGCGTGAAGATGAAGGTGGGCGGCGTGCCGCTCGCCGACGACCTCGAGCGCATCGAGGCGGTGCTGAAGATCGTCGGCTCAGGCGAGCGGCTGGCGGTCGACGTCAACGGCAAGTTCGACCTGCCCGCCGCGCTTGCTTTCGGCAAGGCGATCGAGGGCTACGGTCTGCGCTGGTACGAAGAGCCGCTCGATCCGCTCGATTTTCTGGCGCACGGCGCGCTCGCCACTCAGTACGCGCCGCCGCTCGCCACCGGCGAGAACCTGTTCTCCATGCAGGATGCCCGCAACCTCGTGCGGCACGGCGGGCTCAGGCCCGACCGCGACGTCCTGCAGTACGATCCCGCTCTGTCCTACGGGCTGGTCGAGTACCTGCGCACCCTCGACATGGTGAAGGCGCACGGCTGGTCGCCGCGGCGCTGTGTGCCGCACGGCGGCCATCAGTTCGCGCTCAATATCGCGGTCGGGCTGCAGTGCGGCGGAAACGAATCCTATCCGCAGGTCTTCGCGCCGTTTGGCGGCTTCGCCGACGACTGTCCGGTCGTCGACGGCCGTGTCGGACTGCCCGATTCGCCCGGTATCGGCTTCGAGCGCAAAGCCGATTTGTGGGCCGTCATGAAAGGCGTCTGAGCGATCAGGCGCGGGTGTTGCTGCGCCCGCCGTCGTGAGTCTGGTAGCGGCCGTCCTGGGGGATGCCGTCGCAGGCACCGACAAACGCGGCGGCCAGCAGCGCGACGATGCCCAGGATGCGACGCAGCGTCACGATGCGGGCCGCGGCGCGGCGTCGGGCGCCTGGGCGCGGAAATTGTCCCAGCCGCCGCCGCGGGTCTGATAGGCGCCGCTGCTGACAGTCTGGTTGCAAGCACCGACGAGCGCAGCCGCCAGCACTGCGGCCAGAACGGCGACTGGCTTGAGGCGAAGGTTCGTCATGGAATCCATATGCGCCCTCTTCACTCGCGCTTCAACAGGCCCCACTTCACAAGTTCGCTAACGACGGCATCCATGTCCTTCAGATGCGAACCGAACTCCGCCCGCGTCGAGGGCCGGACCTGGGCGCCGAGGTCGACCGGCTTGGCTACGACCTCCTCGTCCTTCAGCGCCGCCACGACCGCCGCGTTCAGCACGTTAAGCGCCGCCGGCGGCGTCTCGGTGCGCGCCAGCACGCCGGCCGTCGTGCTGGCATCGAACGGCTGGCTGCCAATGTCCTTCACGCTGGGTACCTCCGGCAGCTGGGCGATGCGGTCGGGACTGAGCACCACCAGCGCCTTGAGCCTGCCCGCTCGGATGTGCGGCCACGAGGTGGTGAGTTGATCGGTGTAGAGATCGATCTGGCCCGCCATCAGGTCGGCCAGGCCCGGCCCCGACCCGCGATAAGGCACGATGTTGAATGTGACGCCCTCGCCCGACTGCAGGCGCAGAATGCCGACGTGGTTGATGGTGCCGTTGCCCGAGTGGCCGATGCTGATCGTGCCCGGCTTGGCCCTGGCTTGGCGTCAAATCGCGAGCCCGGCGAGGAAGCCCTCGTAGACGGCCTCCTCGGCGGAGCGGGGTGCGAGGCAGTCGCCGGCGAGGTGAAGCGGCACGCCGAGCGGGGCCAGCAGGTCCTCA
>VGCQ01000152.1 GCA_016870055.1 Alphaproteobacteria bacterium
GAATCAGGACACTAGAGCGGAATGAGATGAAAAGGAACCGCATGCGGTTCCTTTCATCTCATTCGCGCGCAGCGGTGCTGGGTGTTGCAGCCGGCATGATGGGCGTTGTTCCTCGCGAACTCTTCTTGGCTCACCGGCGATTCGACCGAACCGGCGCTCGACGAGTCGGCCGCCGATCACCGCACTCTTGGCTTCACGTCTTCAACGCCCAGGCATGGTCGGCGTCGACCAGCAGGGTGACCGACTCGCCGATCGATGCGGCCCGGGTCGCCGGGCATTCGACCGCCAGCCGTAGGTCCGCGGCTTGGACCGTGAGCGTGCGGCGCGGGCCGCGGAACACGCCGTCGGTCACCGTCCCGGACCAAGCGAGATGTCCGTTCGTGACGGTCGCTCCCGGCGCGGCCAGCGCGACATCCTCGGGCCGGATCATCACGGAAATCGCCTCGCCCGGCGGGAAGGCCTGGTCGGCGCGGCAGTCGCCACGGCCGCTCGCGCCATCCACGGTCAGAAAATAGTCGCCGTCGCCGGCCGGACGGCAGGCCGTCACCGTGGCGGCGATGAAGTTGGGTGTGCCGAAGAAGGCCGCGACCTCGCGGCTGGCCGGCCGGCGATAGACGGTCTCGGGCGCGCCGGCCTGCAGGATGCGGCCGCGCTGCATGACCACGATGCGGTCGGACAGCGCCATCGCCTCTTCCTGGTCGTGGGTGACGTAGAGCGTCGTGATCTTGAGCCGGCGCTGCAGGGCGCGGAACTCGTCGCCCATCTGGCTGCGCAGGCGGGCGTCGAGATTGCTGAGCGGCTCGTCGAGCAGCAGAACCTCCGGCTCGAACACCAAAGCGCGGGCGATCGCCACGCGTTGCTGCTGGCCGCCCGACAACGCCGGCGCCGGCCGATCGGCGAACGCCTCCATCTCGACCAGCCGCAGCGCCGCCGCCACGCGCTCGCCGATCTCGCGCTTGGCGACGCGGCGCACGCTCAGCGGGTAGGCGACGTTGTCGAACACCGTCATGTGCGGCCATATGGCGTAGGACTGGAACACCATGCCGAGCTTGCGCAGGTCGGGCGGTACGAACAGCCCGGCGGCGGCATCGCTCACCACCCGCCCGCCGATCACGATCGTGCCGGTGTCGTTGCGCTCGAGACCGGCCACCATGCGCAAGGTCGTGGTCTTGCCGCAGCCCGAGGGGCCGAGCAGCGTCACGAACTCGCCGTGCTCGACGGCGAGGTCGATGCCGTCGACCGCCTTGACCTCGGCGAAGTGCCGGCCGACCTCGTGCAGGGAGACGCTGGGCACCGCCCGGTCCGCTACTTGTAGATCTGCTTGGCGAGCTCGAGCATGGCGTCCTGACGTTCGGGCGTGGTCGTGCCCATCGCCTTGGTCGCCAGCAGCCCGCGGATTTCCTCGAGGGTCTTCTCGACCACACCCCCGACCACGGGCGCGTAGCCCGCATTGGCGAAGACGAGCTGAGACTCGGGCTCGAGATAGTGGTTCATGAACACCCGCGCCGCGTTGGGATGCGGCGCGTTCTTGAGCATCGTCAGATCGAAGCGGACGTAAGGCCGGCCCTCGGCCGGCACGATGGGCTTGATCGGCAGGCCTTTGAGGTTGTTGTAGTTCTGCAGCGAAAAGGGCAGGTACAGCGGGAACTCGCCGCGTGCCACGCGGCGCTCGCTGTTGGCCAGATCGCGCGAGAATACCGGCTTCTGCGCCGCCAGCTGCTCGTGGAACTCCTTGCCGAAGGTGTCGTACATCACGACGAAGAACACCGCGCCGCCGCCCAGCGCACGGTAGTCGTCGGACAGGATCTTGCCCGACCATTTCGGATCGAGGATGTCCTTCCACGATTTCGGCTCGTCCGCCGGCTTCACCAGGTTGCGGTTGACCATCAGGCAATAGCTGATGACCTCGGCCGGGATCACGACGTTGCTGGCCGAGAACGGCGCTATGATGTTCTTGGTGTTGGGCACCGACCCGTACGGCTGGAAATTGCCGTCGCGGTTCATCAGCCAGGTGGTCGTGCTGCCGTTGTGATGGACATCGCCCAGGAAGCGGCCGGCCGACTGCTCGACGCGGACGCGCTCGCGCACCTCGCTGGCGCGCGCCTCGAGCAGCTCGACGGCAATGCCGTACTTCTGCTCGAACGACTTGATGACCGCCTTGTGGAACACCGAGCCGATCGACGCGGTGTACATGACGAGCTTGCCCTCCTTCTTGGCGGCGTCGACCACCTTGGCCCAGTCGTCGCCCTGCGCCCAGGCGGGGCCGACCGAACCTGCGGCGAGCAGGCCGAGAACGCTTCTTCTCAACATGATGCCATCCCTCCCATCCCTAGAGCGTGCTGATGCGCTTCTTGATGACCTTGAGCTGAACCCAACGGAACAGCAGGACCAGCACCAGCATGACCAGCCCGACGACGCTCACTTCCTCGGGCTTGCCGCCGACCCACATCTTCAGCATGACCACCGACAGCACCTCGGTGCCCGGCGCATAAAGCAGGATCGAGGCGCTGAGCTCGCGCATGATGCCGAAGAAGATCAGCACCCAGCCGACGGCGAAGGCGGGCCAGGCGAGCGCGATCAGGATGCGGCCAAGCGTCTGCCACCAACCCGCACCGTGCACGCGGCTGCATTCTTCGATGTCGGTGGCGATCTGCTGGTAGGCGGCCGAGGTGACGCGCACCGCGACCGGCGTACCGAGCGCGACATAAGCCAGCAGCAGCGCCCACAGCGTGCCGTAGATCGGGATCTGGTGCGGCAGGATGGCGAAGCCCCACAGGAAGCCGATGCCGAGCACCATGCCGGGCATCATCCAGGGCAGCCAGGCGAGGATGTCGATCAGCCGCCGGCCGCGCCAGCGCGTGCGCGTCGTGACATAGGCCACGATGCCGCCCAGCGCCATGGTCGCCGTGGCGCCGGCGACGCCGAGCAGCATGGTGTTGCGGAAGGCGCGCCAGAAGCTCGAATTCTCCCAGACGCTGCGGTAGTGGTCGAAGGTCAGCATGTCGGCTTGATAGAAGCCGAAGAACTTGAAGAACGAGCTGAGCAGGAGCTGGCCGATCGGCAGCGCCACGGTGAGCACGAAGAACAGGATGCAGACGCCGAACGTCACCCAGCGCAGCCGGCCCAGCCGCGTGATGTTGGGCGAATAGCCCTTGCCGGTGACGGTGGTGAAGCTGCGGCCGCGCAGCAGCCGGTTCTGCATCACCAGCAGCAGGAACATCAACGCGAGGGCCGCGAAACTCAACGCCGTGGCCGACTGGTAGTCGGGCTGCGCGCGTTGGGTGATCGAATGGTAGATCGTGGTGGTGATCACCTCGATGCCGACCGGCGTGCCGAAGAACACCGCCGATTCGAAGGACTCCACGCCGCGAATGAAGCTCAGGATGAAGGCGCTGGTGGTGACCGGCAGCATCAGGGCGAAAGTGACGCGCCAGAAAGTCTGCCAGCGCGTCGCCCCGGACATGCGGCTCGACTCCTCGAGTGCCGGGTCCATGGCGCGGAAGGCATCGACGACGAACAGGAAGATGAACGGCGTCGAGTACTGCATCATGTGCCAGACGACGCCGCCGTAGGAGTAGACGTCGACCAGCGTCGTGTCGCTGCCGGAGAGCCAGCGCCAGGCAAGGTTGATGGTGCCGACCTGGGCGTTGCCCAGCATCGCCCAGGCGGTCGCCGTCAGGATCGGCGGGATGAAGAACGGCAGGGTGATCAACACTTCCAGCACGCCGCGCCCCGGCGTGTCGGTGCGCGCCACGATCCACGCGAGCAGCACGGCGAGCGCCAGCGCGAGTATCGTCTTGACGAACGACAGACCGATGGTGTTGGCCAGCACGACCACATTCTCTGTGGTCGCGATGCCGAGGTAGCCGTCGAGATTGAAGGTGCCCGGTATGCCGGGCGGCGTCGAATGCAGGCTGCCGTACAGCAGCATCACCATGGGATAGAGCGACAGGAAGCACAGCAGCAGGATCAGCGCCGTCATGCCGGCCGGCCGGCCGTAGCGCCACAGATCGCCGAGCGACGCCCTGCCCGCGCGCAGGGCGGCGATCGTCGCCCGCTCGGAGCGTCCTTGCAGCGTGGCCGATCCCATCCTCGCGCCTCCTCCCAACCAGCGGCGCGACCGTGTCGCTCGACTACTCGGCCGCCAGGGGGAGTCGGTTGCGGTTCAGCAGTCCCAACGGGCTCTGCGCCGTCTGCAGCTTCTCGGCGTAGGCGTCGAGCCAATCCAGGGCGGCCGGCGCGACGAAGGCGCCGCCGCGCGCCCCGAGATAGATGTCGGGGTTGTCGACGGTTGCCGGCACCTTCTTGTCGCTCGCCAGCTCCTGCGCCGCCTGCAGCAGGCGCTTGCGGGTGATGGCGATCATGCGGTCGGACGGCGCCAGGTGCTCGAGCGAGCGATCGACGATCTCGCCCATGCACTCGACCGCGGCCTGGTCCTGGCGGCCGATGCCCTGGATGCCGGTGTAGTTGACGTTCTTCTGCATGTCGCGATCGATGAAGTAGTCGTTGTCGCGCCGCGCCACCAGGCGATGGCGGCCGTACCAGTCGTTGGTGTTGGGCAGGAACTGCATGTCGGGCGCGAGGCCGGGAATCCAGTCGCCGTTCTTCAGCGTCTCCAACGGCCGCGTCTTCTTCTTCCAGGCGAGGTTGTAGGTCATGGTGTGGGTGTCATCCATCGGCACGTTCAGCGTGCACGCGACCTGGTCCTCGAACGAGCCGTTGGGCGTGAGCGTGATGAACGGGAACATGAAATGGGCGAAGCGGTAGTAGTAGCTGCCAGGATCGGCCGGCCGGTAGGCGGCGTACATGGTGCCCCACTCGGTCTCGGTCGCCTTGTAGTCGGGCGCGCGATCGCCGACGCCCCAGCGATGGATGGTGTTGGGATCGACGTCCTCCATCTTCAGCCCGCCGACATGGAGAAAGCCGAAATGTGAAGTGTCGATGTCGCCCTCCAGCGACTGGAACCAGTTGCACTCGCGCTGGTGGACGCGCGTGAAGCGCTCTTCCTCGGGCAGCATCAGGATCTCGATGTTGGGCAGCGGCGGCGCTTCCTTGCGCGAACCCATGTAGGTCCAGATGATGCCGGCGCGCTCCACCACCGTGTAGGCCTTGGCCTTGATGCGATGCTTGAAGTCCTGCGCCGGCGGCACGTTCGGCATGTCGGTGCAGTTGCCTTCGACGTCGAACTTCCAGCCGTGATAGACGCAGCGCAAGCCGCCTTCCTCGTTGCGGCCGAAGAACAGCGAGGCGCAGCGATGCGGGCAGCGATGCTCCATGATGCCGACGCGGCCCTGGGTGTCGCGGAAGGCGATCAACTGCTCGCCCAGCAGCAGCAGCCGCAACGGCTCGCCGTCGGATTTCAACTCCGAGGACAGCAAGGCCGGTACCCAGTACTCGCGCATCAGGTTGCCCATCGGCGTGCCCGGCCCAACGCGCGTCAACATTTCGTTGTTGGCAACAGTCAGCA
Source organism: Alphaproteobacteria bacterium (assembly GCA_016870055.1). Classification (GTDB taxonomy): domain Bacteria; phylum Pseudomonadota; class Alphaproteobacteria; order Reyranellales; family Reyranellaceae; genus Reyranella. The sequence goes on from VGCQ01000152.1 coordinate 5,468, forward strand.
TCGTTCCCTCCGCACGCGCCCGTTCGTCGGACGTCTACGCGATGCTATAAACGGCCAGAGGGGTCGGCAACGAACGCCCGGTCGTCAGACTCCGGCCGGCTTGCGCGGCGGCCACACGCGGGCAAGTTCGCCTGTCGGATTGGAGTAAGCGGAGAAGTCGTTCTTGCCACGCGAATCGTGGAAGTGGGCGAGCGCCCAGACCACGGTCGGAAAGGCCAGCTGATCCCACGGGATATCGGCCCACTCGACCAGCGCCACGTCCTCGCTCTCGGGGCCCGGCGCCACGTCGGCGCTGACGAGCCGCGCGCGGTACATGATCTGCACCTGGCCGATGCGCGCCACGCTGTACATGGCGAGCAGCCGGTCGATCTCGATGGTGGCGCAGGCTTCCTCGCGCGCCTCGCGTTGCGCGGCCTGCTCGGTCGTCTCGCCCAGCTCCATGTAGCCCGCCGGCAGGGTCCAGAAGCCCTTGCGCGGCTCGATGGCGCGCTTGGCGAGCAGGATCCTGTCGCCCCAGGTGCAGACCGCACCGGCCACGATCTTGGGGTTCTGATAGTGGATGAACTCGCAACGCGCGCACACCAGACGCTCGCGATTGTCGCCGTCGGGAATCCGCTTTTCGAAATGCTCGGGCGGATCCCACGGCAGGCGCGGGCGTTCGGTGGCGGGCGGCTGGCTCATCGCCCGGATGTCCTACGCCGCCCGGATCAGCGCGGCAACGCCCGGCAAGGTCTTGCCTTCCATCCACTCCAGGAAGGCGCCGCCCGCGGTCGAGACGTAGGAGAACTTCTCCTCGACGCCGGCTGCGGCCAGTGCCGCCACCGTGTCGCCGCCGCCCGCCACCGACAGCAGCTTCTTGGCGCTGGTCCGCTCGGCCACGGTGTGCGCCAGCGCCATCGTGCCGCCGTCGAACGGTTTCAGCTCGAAGGCGCCGAGCGGCCCATTCCAGACCACGGTCGCGCACTTGGCGACTTCGTCGGCGTAGCGGGCGATCGACTCGGGGCCGACATCCAGGATCATCTGGTCATCGGGGCAGGCGCTGGCGCCGACCACTTTGTGCGGCGCGGCGGCTTTGAATTCGCCCGCCACGACCAGGTCGGTCGGCAGCAGGATTTCGCAGCCGGCGGCGCGCGCCTTGTCGAGGATCTCGAGCGCGGTCTTGCCGAGATCCTTCTCCGACAGCGACTTGCCGACCTTGATCCCCTGCGCCTGCAGGAAGGTGTTGGCCATGCCGCCGCCGATGATCAGCTTGTCGACCTTGCCGACCAGGTTGCCGAGAAGATCGAGCTTGGTCGAAACCTTGGCGCCGCCGACGACGGCGCAGACCGGCCGTGCCGGATTGCCCAGCGCCTTGTCGAGCGCTTCGAGCTCGGCCTGCATCAATCGGCCGGCGGCCGCCGGCAGCCGATGCGCGAGGCCTTCGGTCGAGGCATGCGCGCGATGGGCGGCCGAGAAGGCGTCGTTGACGTAGGCGTCGCCCAGCACCGAGAGCTTGTCGACGAAGCCCGGATCGTTCTTTTCCTCTTCCTTGTGGAAGCGCAGATTCTCCAGCAGCAGCACCTCGCCCGGCTTCAGGACGCGCACGGCGTCCTCGGCGGCGGGGCCGATGCAATCGTCGGCGAAAGCCACCGGCTTGCCCAGCGCCTTGGCCAGCGGCTCGACCAGGGGCCTCAGCGACATTTCAGGCACGCGCTTGCCGTCGGGCCGGCCGAAATGGCTGAGCACGATCACCTTGGCGCTCTTGGCCGCCAGTTCGGCGAGCGTCGGCGCGGCGCGCTCGATGCGCGTGGCGTCGCTCACCTGGCCGCCTCTCATCGGCACGTTGAGATCGACGCGCACCAGCACGCGCTTGCCGGCCACGTCGATGGAATCGATGGTCCTGAAAGTCGATTTGGGCATTTGCCTACTCTTGTAGTGAATTCTTGCGGATGACGAACACGAAGACCTCGCCGTCGCGCCGGCTCGACACCAGCTCGTGGCCGGTCTGCTTGCAATAGGCGGGGAAATCCTGCTCGGCGGCGGGATCGGTGGCGCGTATCGTCAACAGGCCGCCGACCGGCAGCTCGCGCAGCTTGCGGTTGGCGCGCAGCACGGGCAGCGGGCAGAGCAGGCCGGTGGCGTCGTATTCGAGAGTCGCGGTCATCGCGGGCGATAGTATCTCATTGCTTCCGGCAGCCAGTGCCGGATGTCGGCGATGCGCGTGGTGTCGGCCGGATGCGTACTCAGCCACTCCGCCTGGCGGCGTCCGCCACTGGCGGCGCGCATGCGTTCCCACAGCGCCACCGCCTCGCGCGGATCGTAGCCCGCCATCGCCATCAGGATCAGGCCGATGCGGTCGGCCTCCGATTCCTGGGCGCGCGACATCGGCAGCAAATAGCCGACCGTCGCGCCGGCACCCAGGGCGGCCATCATGGTCGGCAAATAGGTACGGCTGCGGCCACTGACCGTGGCCGACAGCGCCACGGCGGCGGCGGTCGCGCCGAGCTGCGTCACCATCTGGTCGCTCATGCGTTCGGCGCCATGACGGGCCAGCGCATGCGCCACCTCGTGGCCGATCACGACGGCAAGCCCGGTCTCGCTGCGGGTGATCGGCAGCAGGCCGGTATAGACCACGACCTTGCCGCCGGGCAGGCAGAAAGCGTTGGGCTCGTTCTTGTCGACCGTCTTGAACTCCCAGCGATAGTTCGGCGCGCGCCACAGCTCGCCCGGCGGCCGCTCGGCCGCCGCCGCGATGCGCCGGCCGACCTTCTCGACCAGCTCGCTGGCCTGGGCGTCCTGCGACAGGTGCTCGCGCGACAGCACTTCGCGATAGGCCTGCAGGCCCATCTGGCGTTCCTCGCTGTCGCTCACCAGCATGACCTGCGAGCGTCCGGTGACCGGCGCCGTCTCGCAGGCGGCGAGCAGGATCGCCGCACCGCACAAGGCCAGGAGGGAACGCATGCCGCCGACTCTAGGAGCGTGATGCCGTCAGGTCGAGAGAAAGCTCGGGCCGCCGCGACGCTTCAGCTCCCCGCCGAGATCGCGGCCCATGGCCGTGGCCTCGGCGATCGTGCCCCGCCGTTCGCCCTCGATCACTTGCGATCCGTCGGTCTTGGCGATCAGGCCGCGCAAATGCAGCCCGTCTGCCGTGAGAACCGCGTGACCGGCGATCGGCGTGCGGCACGAGCCGTCGAGCACGGCAAGCAGCGCGTGCTCGGCGGCGACGCGTCTTGCGGTCGGCATATGGTCGACCGCGGCCAGCCAGGCCCGCGTCGTCGTGTCGTCGGCGCGACATTCCATGCAGACGGCGCCCTGGCCGATCGCCGGCAGCATCTCGTCCTCGGGCACCGCGGCGCCGACATCGGCAAGCCCCAACCTCTTCAGCCCCGCCAATGCCAGCAGCGTCGCCTCGACTTGGCCGGCTCGGCACTTCGCCAGCCGGGTGTCGACGTTGCCGCGCAGGTCGACGACCTTCAGGTCGGGGCGGCGATGCAGGAGCTGCGCACGCCGGCGCAACGCCGACGTGCCGACCACCGCGCCCGGCTTCAGGTCGGCGATGCGCGTGGCATTGGCGGCGATCAGCACGTCACGTGCATCCTCGCGCGGCAGGAAGGCGGCGATCGCGAGCCCGGCCGGCTGCGTGGTCGGCATGTCCTTCATGCTGTGCACCGCCACGTCGATCCGCCGTTCGATCAGCGCTTCCTCGATTTCCTTGACGAACAGGCCCTTGCCGCCGGCTTCGGACAACGGGCGGTCCTGGATGACATCGCCGGTCGTCTTGATGACCACGACCTCGACCGCGTCGCTGGCGGCGAGCTCGGGCACGGCGCGCGCCAAGGCGTCGCGCACCAGGCCGGCCTGGGTGAGGGCAAGCTTGCTGCCGCGTGTGCCTAGTCTCAGGAGAGCCGCCATGGCGCTGCTCTAGCTTAGGTGGATCGCCGACGCTACAACACTGGCATGCGCGTCCTGGGAATCGAAACGAGCTGCGACGAAACGGCCGTGGCGATCGTCGAGGCGCCGGCCGGCACGCGACCGCAGGGCACGATCCTCGCCAACGTCGTCTACAGCCAGCAGACCGAGCACCGCCGCTTCGGCGGCGTGGTGCCCGAGATCGCCGCCCGCGCCCATCTCGAACGCCTCGACGGGCTGGTCGAGGAGGCGCTGGCGACGGCCGGCCTGGCGCTCGGCGATCTCGACGCCATCGCCGCCACCGGCGGGCCCGGCCTGATCGGCGGCGTGATGGTTGGCGTCATGGCCGCCAAGGGCCTGGCCTTTGCCCGGCGCAAGCCGTTCCTCGCCGTCAACCATCTCGAGGGCCATGCCCTGTCGGTGCGCCTCACCGAACCGGTCGACTTTCCCTATCTGCTGCTGCTGGTCTCCGGCGGCCATTGCCAGCTCCTGACGGTGCGCGGACCGGGCGACTTCACGCGGCTCGGCACGACCATCGACGACGCGGTCGGCGAGTGTTTCGACAAGGCCGCCAAGCTCCTGGGGCTGGGCTTTCCCGGCGGGCCGGCGATCGAGCGGCTCGCCAAGGACGGTGACGACCGGCGCTTCGACCTGCCGCGGCCGATGTGGCGCAAGCCCGGCTGCGACTTCTCCTTCTCCGGCCTCAAGACCGCGGTGCGCCTGGCAGTCGAGAAGCTCGACGCCGGCGACGAGCGAGCGCGCGCCGATCTCTGCGCCTCGTTCCAGCGCACCGTGGGCGACGTGCTTGCCGACCGCTGTGCCAACGCCTTGCGCGCCGCGCCGCCGTCCACGCTGGTGGTGGCGGGCGGCGTCGCCGCCAATCTCTATCTGCGCCGCCGGCTCGATGAGACGGCACGCCAACATGGTGCCGGCTTGGTGGCGCCGCCGGTCGCGCTCTGCACCGACAACGGTGCCATGATCGCCTGGGCCGGCATCGAGCGGCTGCGGCTTGGCCTCGTCGATGCGCTGGACTTCAAGCCGCGGCCGCGCTGGCCGCTCGATCCCACGGCTGCCGTTCGGGTGTAGACTGAAGCCATGCATTCCGAGATCGTCCCGCTGTTCGCCACGCCGATCGTGATCTCGGATCTGCCCGAGGGTGCCGCGCTCAGCGCCGAGCTGCGCCAGG
>VGCQ01000153.1 GCA_016870055.1 Alphaproteobacteria bacterium
CACGAAATATGGACCGACTGGGGCAAGAACAAGGTAAAGACGGTCGCACCTCCCATGAATATGACCAAGGCTCGCCCCCCCTCAGCCATCCTTTGGGACTTCGGCGGCGTGATCCTGAGCAGTCCGTTCGAGGCGTTCAATCGCTATGAAACCGAAGCCGGGCTTCCCAAAGATTTCATTCGCGGCCTCAATGCGCGCAATGGCGACACCAATGCATGGGCCAAGATGGAACGCAGTGAGGTTTCACTCAAGGGCTTCGTCGCCCTGTTCGAGGAGGAAGCCCGCCAGCACGGCCACAAGGTCGACGGCTGGCGGATCCTGCAATCGCTGAGCGGCGACATTCGGCCGCAGATGGTCGAGGCGCTGCGCCGCTGCAGGGCGGCCTTTCATGTCGCCTGCATCACCAACAACATGAAGTCGGGCGTGGGCCCCGGCATGGCGCGCAGCCCCGAGAAGGCCAAGGCCGTGGCCGAAATAATGACCCTGTTCGAGCATGTCGTCGAATCGAGCAAACTCGGCATGCGCAAGCCCGATCCGCGGATCTATCGACATGCCTGTGACCTTTTGGGGGTGATGCCGCAGGACTGCGTCTATCTCGACGACCTCGGCATCAACCTGAAGCCGGCGCGGGCGCTCGGCATGCGCACCATCAAAGTCGGCGATCCCGACGTCGCGATCGACGAACTCGAAGCGATGGTCGGCATCGCCTTGCGCGAGCCGGGATCGCGCAGCGTCGGCAATCGGTCGTGAAGCGGCCGGCGCGCCCGATCACCGCCCGCTATCTGCAGAACGCTGCCACCGCCTATCTCGAGCGCTATCCGACGACCGCTGCCGGCTTGCGCCGCGTTCTCGAGCGTCGCGTCGTCAAGGCGCGCCAGCGTGAAACACCGGTGATGGACAATGTCGAGCAAGCGATCGCAGCCATCGTCGCGCGCTTCGTCGATGCTGGCATGGTCGACGACAAGGCCTTCGCCCAGACCAAGGCCCGCGCCCTACATCGTCGCGGGACCTCGACGCGCCTCACCCAACGCAAGCTCGAGCTCGCCGGCATCGACGGCGACACGCTTGCCGCAGCGATGGCCGCGCTCGACCAGGAGCTCGACGCCGATCCCGGCCAGCGCGAATGGCGTGCCGCCGTCGCCCTGGCGCGGCGGCGGCGGCTCGGGCCGTTCCGGACGGCCAAGGACCGCAAGACCCATCGTCGTCGCGATCTGGCCGCCATGGCGCGCAGCGGCTTTGCCTACGATGTCGCCAGGAAGGTGATCGACGCGGCCGGCGCCGACGCACTGGACGAAGGGTGAGCGGCTTGCTCTTCTCACCGTCTCCCTCGTCTGGCGGGGAGCAGGAGAGGCGATGAACGTCACCATCTGGCACAATCCGCGTTGCAGCAAGTCGCGCGAGACGCTCGAGCTGCTGCGCAAGGAGGGCGTCGCGCCGGCGATCCGCGAGTACCTGAAGCAGCCGCCCAGCAAGGCCGAGGTCGAAGCGCTGCTCGACATGGTCGGCGGCGACCCCGGCGCCCTGGTCCGCGACGGCGAACCCGAATTCAAGGTGCTGAAGAAGAAGAAAGCCGAGCTCGGCAAGGCCGACATCGTCAAGGCGATCGCCGCCCATCCGGTGCTGCTGCAGCGCCCGATCGTGGTGTCGGGCAAGCGCGCCGCCATCGGCCGGCCGCCCGAAGCGGCGCTGGCGGTCCTGAAGTAGCGCGATGATCGGGCGGCTGCGACTCTGGTCGGGTTACGTCCTCTTCTTCTATGTCGTCACCCATCTGCTCAATCACACGCTCGGCCTGATCTCGCTGCGTGTGCTGGAGGCCGGGCGACATTGGTTCGTCGCCATCTGGCACAATCCGATCGGTCAGACCGTGCTGTACGGCGCGCTGCTCGGGCACTTCGTCCTCGCGCTGTGGTCGCTCTACCGACGGCGCGCGCTGCGGCTGTCCGGCTGGGAATGGGCGCAGTGGCTTCTCGGCATATCGATCATCCCGCTGGGCACGCTGCACGTGGTCGGCACGCGGCTCGCCCACGAACTCTACGACATAGAGTCCGGCTATCCTTGGGTCCTCGGTTCGCTGGTCGCGGGCGACTGGTGGGGCATCGCGCGGCAGTTTTCGCTGCCGGTCGTCGTCTGGCTGCATGCCTGTATCGGCCTGCACTTCGCCTGGCGTCTGCGGCCCTGGTATCGCACCTGGCTGCCGGTCCTGTACGCCTTTGCCCTGCTCGTGCCGGTGGGCGGCATCGTCGGCGCCGCCATCGCCTTGCGCGACGTCGCCGACCTCGCCCAGCAGCCGGGGTTCCTCGCCAACCTGTTCGCGCGCGCCAACCTGCCGCCGCCGGCCGACATCGACAACCTCTACGTCATCTCGCGCAACCTGCAGATCGGCGCCCTGGTGCTGTTGATCGGCGCGTTGGGGGCCCGGCCGCTGCGCGACTTGTGGGAGCGCCGCGCCGGCGTGGTGCGCCTCGACTACGACGAGCGGCGCAGCGCGGCCCAGCCGACCGGTCTCACCATCCTGGAAATGAGTCGCGTCGCCGGCATACCGCATGCGTCGGTGTGCGGCGGGCGCGGCCGCTGCTCGACCTGTCGCGTGCGCATTGGCGGGCAGGATCGCGGCAAGCTGCCGCCGCCCTCGGCCGAAGAGCAGAAGGTCCTGGCGCGTGTCGGCGCGCCCGACAATGTGCGCCTGGCCTGCCAGGTCCGGCCGCCACCCGGCCACTATCGGGTGACGCCGCTCCTGCCGCCGGCCGCCGGCCCGGTCGAGGCCTATCGCCGCCAGCCGCAAGCCCATGGCGGCGAGCGCTATGTCGCGGTGCTGTTCGCCGACATCCGCGGCTTCACCTCGATCTCGGAGGGCAAGCTGCCCTACGATGTGGTGTTCCTGCTCAACCGCTACTTCCGCGCCACCGGCCAGGCGATCGAAGCGGCGGGCGGCCGCCTCGACAAGTTCATCGGCGACGGTGTGATGGCGATCTTCGGCCTGACCAACCCACCCGAGATGGCCTGCCGACAGGCACTCGACGCGGCGAGGCGCATGGCGGCGGCTCTCGCCGACCTCAACGAGGCGCTGTCGGGTGATCTTGAACAACCCCTGCGCATCGGCATCGGCCTGCATGCCGGCCCGACCATCGTCGGCGAAATGGGCCATGGACCGGCGACCCATCTCACGGCGATCGGCGACACGGTCAACATTGCGAGCCGTCTCGAATCGCTCACCAAGGAGTTGTCCGCCGAGCTGGTTGTCTCACAAGAACTGCTGAATCGCGCCGGCACCGATCTGACAGACCACCCGAGCCACGATGTCGAAATCCGCGGCCGGCAGGGACGCCTGGCCGTCCGCGCCATCGCACGCGCGTCCGAACTCACGGCAATGTCATGACATTTTCGTTGCCCGACCCTACGGACGCGCGAAAATCCCGTCATTCGAGGAGGTGCTTCATGCGTTCGACCGTTTTCGCCGCCGTGGCCACGCTGGCCCTCGCCCTTCCCGCCGCGACCTTCGCAGCTGGCGGCGGCGCTGATCCGCAGCGCATCGAGCCGGTCGGCCGGCCTGCGGCACCCGCCGATCCCAACTTTGCGCAAGCCAAGGCGATGATCGAGGCGAAGAACTTCACCGGCGCGATCCCGCTCCTGCAGCAGGTCGTGCAAAGCAATCCCCGCAACGCCGATGCCTACAATCTGCTGGGCTTCGCCACGCGCGCGTCGGGCAATCCTGCCGGCTCGCTGCAGTACTATCAGCAGGCGCTGGCCATCGACACCCGCCATCTCGGCGCCAACGAATATCTCGGCGAGGCCTACCTGATGCTCGACCGTCTGCCCGAAGCCGAGCAGATGCTGGCCAGGCTCGATTCGCTCTGCGTGTTCGGCTGCGCCGAGTACCGCATGCTCAAGGCGGCGATCGCCAACTACAAGCAGGGCAAGAAGCCGACGATGTGACGCCCCGCGCGGGCGATCACGCCCTAGAAGCACAATCCGCCCAGCTGATTCCAGTTGGGCGGACTGTGTTCTAGCCGGCTGTTCGGCAGCCGACGCTTGCCAAGCCAGCCGCCGGGATGCGCAACTCGGCGGCCCATGACACGCGTTACTCCACTCGCCATTCCACGCGTTATCGGATTGCCGCTGCCGCGGCTCGAGGATGGCCGCCTGCTGACCGGCGGCGGCCGCTATGGCGACGACTTCGTCCTGCCGGGCCAAGCCTATGCCGTGGCCGTGCGCTCGCCGCATGCCCGGGCGCGCATCGTGGCGATCGATGCGGCTGCCGCGCGCGCATCGCCGGGGGTGCTGGTGGTCCTGACCGGCGCCGACGTCGTGGCCGACGGCTTGAAGCCCGTGCCGCTGGTGCCGGCGGCGCTCAGCCCGCCCGACATCCGGCTCGACAACAGCGACGGCTCGCCGCACCGCATCGTCCGGCCGCCGATCCTGGCGATCGGCGAGGCGCGATTCGTCGGCGAAGCGGTGGCTTTCGTCGTCGCCGAGACCCGAGCGGCAGCGCGCGACGCTGCCGAGGCCGTGCAGGTCGACTACCAGCCGCTTGCCGCCGTCGTCGATCCGACCGCAGCCCGTGCCGATCCCGAGAATGTCGCCGTCGACGCCACGGTTGGCGATGCGGCTGCGACGCATGCTGGATTCGCCGATGCAGCGCACGTCACGCGGCTGGCCACCGTCATCCCACGGGTCAACGGCACGCCCATGGAACCGCGGGCGGCGCTCGGCCACCACGACGCCGCGAGCGGCCGCTACACGCTTCATGCCAACGCCGGTGCCGTGGGGCGGCCCAAGCGCGAGATCGCCATCATCCTGGGAGTCGACCCGGCAGCGGTGCGGGTGATCGTCCATGATGTCGGCGGCAACTTCGGCACGCGCAACTCGTTCTTCCCCGAATTCGCCCTGGTGTGCTGGGCGTCGCGCAAGATCGGACGGCCGGTGAAGTGGACCGGTGAGCGCAGCGAGATGTTCCTCACCGACTATGCCGGCCGCGACTTCCGCATCGACGCGGCATTGGCGCTCGATGCGTCGGGGAGCTTCCTCGGCTTACAGGCGACCAGCGTCAGCGACCTCGGCGCCTATACCGCCTCGTTCATCCCCCTGACCAAGGGCACGCAGCTCATGACCAGCCTGTATCGGCTGCCCGCCACGGCGCGGGCGGTCGGCGTGCTGACCAACAAGCCCTGCACCGCCCCCTATCGCAGCGCCGGCCGACCGGAGGTGATGTTCGTCATCGAGCGGCTGATCGACATCGCCGCCCGCGCCCACGGGTTCGACCGTATCGCGCTGCGCCGACGCAACCTCGTGACAGCGGCGCCCCACACCAACACTTTCGGCGTCACCTACGACAGCGGCGACTTCCAGGGGACACTCGATCAGGCGCTGGCGCTGGCCGACTGGAACGGCTTCGACCACCGCCGCCGCGAAACCCAGACGCGCGGCCTCTGCCGCGGCATCGGGCTCGGCGGCTACGTCGAATCGCAGAGTGGCGCGCCGCAGGAGCGCGCCGAGGTCACGGTGCTGGGCGACGGCGTCGTGGAGATCGTGATCGGCACCTTGTCGACCGGCCAGGGACACGCGACCAGCTTCGCGCAACTGGCCGCGGAATGGCTGGGCGTACGGCCGGATAGCGTGCGCCTGATGACCAGCGACAGCGACCGCGTCGACGGCGGCGCAGGATCGCACTCCGGCCGTTCGATCCGACTGGCGGCGACCACCATCCATCAGGCATCGCAAGGCGTCATCGCCAAGGGACTCGATCTTGCCGCCCTGGCTCTCGAAACCGACCGGGCCGACATCGCCTTCGCCGAAGGTCGCTTCACGGTGAAGGGGACCGACCGAGGCGTCGACCTGTTCGAGCTGGCGGCAAGCCACGGGCCGATCATCGAGGCCGCCGATGTCGATAGTCGTGTCGGATCCTACCCCTACGGCTGGCACGTCTGCGAGGTCGAGGTCGATGCCGAGACCGGCATGGTCCGCATCGACCGCTACACGACGGTCGACGATGTCGGCCGCGCGGTGAATCCTCTGATCCTCGACGGCCAGACACATGGCGGCATCGCCCAGGGTGCCGGTCAGGCGCTGACGGAACACTCGGTCTACGAAACAGCCAGCGGCCAGCTTTTGGCCGGCTCGTTCATGGACTACGCCCTGCCGCGGGCCGACGATTTTCCATTCTTTGTCACCGCCCTGAGCGAGGTGCCGTCGACCACTCACCCGTTGGGCTTCCGTGGCGGCGGCGAGGGCGGCATCACGCCAGCGCTGGGCGTGATCATCAACGCCGTGGTCGACGCCCTGGCCGACCTCGGCGTAACGCATATCGAGATGCCGGCGACGCCCGAGCGGGTCTGGCAGGCGATTCAAGCGGCGCGGCCAGCAAGCGGAAGAGGCCGGCGGCCGCTGCCATAGTTTGAGGAACCGTTTCCTCGACGGCTGCGGCCCGCTAAGGTGGCCCCGACATAAACGGCCGTTCATGCCGCCGGCCCCGGAGGGCCCCCAGCGATGAGTCTCGCCACCCCCGTTCCTCTCGTCTTCGGCGACTACGCCCTGGAAGACCGCTATCGCCTCGACAAGGGCCGAGTCTATCTCACCGGCATCCAGGCGCTGGTGCGGCTGCCCATGATGCAGCGCCAGCGCGATCTCGCGGCCGGCCTCAACACTGGCGGCTTCATCTCGGGCTACCGCGGCTCGCCGCTCGGCATGTACGACCACGCGCTGTGGACGGCCAAACGGTACCTCAAGGAAAACAACATCCACTTCCAGCCGGGCCTCAACGAGGACCTTGCCGCCACCGCGGTATGGGGCACGCAACAAGTCAATCTCTTCCCTGGCGCCACGGTCGATGGCGTGTTCTCGATCTGGTACGGCAAGGGCCCAGGCGTCGATCGCTCGATGGACGTCTTGAAGCACGGCAATGCCGCCGGCTCCTCGCCGCATGGCGGGGTGATCGCGCTGGCCGGCGACGATCACGGCGCGCAATCCTCGACCTTGCCGCACCAGAGCGAGCAGGTGTTCGCCGCCGCCATGATTCCGGTCGTCAATCCGGCGACGGTGCAGGAGTATCTCGACTTCGGCCTGCTGGGCTTCGCGCTGTCGCGCTACTCCGGTTGCTGGATAGGCTTCAAGGCGATCTCCGAGACCGTCGAATCAGGCGCCTCGGTGTGGGTCGACCCCGAGCGCATCAAGGTCGTCATGCCGACCGACTTCCAGCTGCCGCCGGGCGGGCTCGGCATTCGCAATCCCGATCCGCCGATGGAGGCGGAGAAGCGCTTGCACGGGCCGAAGATGGCAGCCGTCAAGGCGTTCGTCCGCGCCAACGGCTTCGATCGCGTGGTGATCGATCCGCCCAAGGCGCGGATCGGCATCATGACCACCGGCAAGGCCTATCTCGACACGCGTCAGGCGCTGGAGGATCTCGGCATCGACGAGGCGCGCGCCCGCTCGCTCGGCGTCCGCGTCTACAAGGTCGGCATGACCTGGCCGCTCGAGCCCGAAGGCGCACGGCGCTTCGCCGAGGGCTTGCAGGAAGTGATCGTGATCGAGGAGAAGCGCTCCAACCTCGAAGAGCAGCTGGTTCACCTCCTCTACAACATGCCGGCCGACCGCCGGCCGCTGGTGATCGGCAAGGCCGACGAGAGCGGCCGCATCATCCTGCCGAGCGAAGGCGAGCTGACGCCGACCGGTGTCGCCATGGTGATCGCCGGCCGCTTGATGAAGCATTTGGGCGAATCACCGGAACTCAAGCAGCGTCTCGCCCGTCTCGAAGCCAAGGAGAAGCTGCTGGCCGCGCCGCCGCCCAAGGTGGCACGCACGCCATATTTCTGCTCGGGCTGTCCGCACAACACTTCGACGCGCGTGCCCGAGGGCAGCCGCGCCATGGCCGGCATCGGCTGCCACGGCATGGCGATCTGGATGCCGGAGCGGCGCACCGCGCTCATCTCCCACATGGGCGGCGAGGGCGTATCCTGGATCGGCCAGGCGCCGTTCACCTCGGACAAGCACATCTTCCAGAACCTGGGTGACGGCACGTACTACCATTCCGGCCTGATGGCGATCCGCCAGGCCGCCGCCGCCGGCGTCAACATCACCTACAAGGTCCTGTTCAACGACGCTGTCGCCATGACCGGTGGCCAGCCGCACGACGGGCCGCTGACGGTGCCCGAGATCACCAAGCAGGTCGCGGCGGAGGGCGCCAAGAAGGTGGTGGTGGTCACCGACGAGCCCGACAAATATCCGATCGGCACCGAATTCGCGCACGGCGTCACGGTGCGGCATCGCGACGAGCTGGACGCCGTGCAGCGCGAGCTGCGCGATATCCCGGGCCTCACCGTGCTGGTCTACGACCAGACCTGCGCCGCCGAGAAGCGCCGCCGGCGCAAGCGCGGCACCTTCCCCGATCCGGCCAAGCGGGTGTTCATCAACGACGCCGTCTGCGAAGGCTGCGGCGATTGCTCCGACCAGAGCAATTGCGTGTCGGTCAAACCACTCGAGACCGAGCTCGGGCGCAAGCGCCAGATCGACCAGAGCAACTGCAACAAGGATTTCTCCTGCCTAAAAGGCTTCTGCCCGAGCTTCGTGTCGGTGCATGGCGGCCTGCCGGCCAAAGCCAAGCGCCCGCAGCTCAAGTTGGTGCAGGACGATCCGTTCGCCGCGCTGCCGGCGCCCGCAGTGCGACGGCTCGACGAGGCCTACGGTATCCTGGTGACTGGCATCGGCGGCACCGGCGTGATCACCGTCGGCGCGCTGATCGGCATGGCCGCCCATCTCGAAGGCAAGGGTTGCACCGTGCTCGACTTCACCGGGCTTGCGCAAAAGAACGGCGCGGTGATGAGCCACGTGCGGCTCGCGCCCAAGCCCGAGGATCTCCACGCCGTACGCATCGCCGCCGGCGGCGCCAACCTGGTGCTCGGCTGCGACATGGTGGTGGCCGCCTCGCCGGCCGCGCTGTCGCGCATCGAGCCCGGCGTCACTCGGGCGGTGATCAACGGCCATATGACGCCGGTCGCGGCATTCGTGATGAACGGCGACATGGATCTCGGCGCCGACGCAATGATGAAGTCGATCCGCGACGCGGCGGGCGGCGATGCCGTGTCGTTCGTCGACGGTACCGGGCTTGCCACGGCGATCCTGGGCGATTCGATCGCCACCAACCTCTTCATGCTGGGCTATGCCTGGCAGAAGGGACTGGTGCCGCTGTCGTTCGAGGCGATCGACCGCGCCATCGAGTTGAACGGCGTGGCGGTCGAGACCAGCAAGAGGACCTTCGCTTGGGGCCGGCTTGCCGCGCATGATTTCGCGGCCGTGCAGGCCGCCGCGCGGCCGACGCTGCGCAGCGAGAAGCCGGTGGCGCGCAGCCTGCCGGAGATCGTCGCCAAGCGGGTCGAGTTGCTGGCAGCCTACCAGGACGCAGCCTACGGCCATCGCTATCGCGTCTTCGTCGACAAGGTGGCGGCCGCCGAGAAGGCCAAGTCGCCCGGCCGTCACGGGCTCGCCGAAGCCGTCGCCAAGTCGCTTTACAAGCTGATGGCCTACAAGGACGAGTACGAGGTCGCGCGGCTCTACAGCGACGGCGAGTTCGCGAACAAGATCGCGAGCCAGTTCGAGGGCGACTACAAGATCACCTTCCATCTGGCGCCGCCTTTGTTCGCCGACCGCGACCCCGAGACCGGCCAGCTCAAGAAGCGCGAGTATGGCGCCTGGGTAGTGCCAGCCTTCCGCATGCTGGCCTCGTTGAAGCGCCTGCGCGGCACCAGGCTCGACCCGTTCGGCTACACCGAGGAACGACGCATGGAACGACGCCTGATCGGCGAGTACCAAGCGACGATCGACGAGGTGCTGACGAAGCTTGGTCAGGACAATCATGGCCTGGCGGTGCAGATCGCAGCTGTGCCCGAAAGCATGCGCGGCTTCGGCCATATCAAGGAAAAGAATGTGAAGGCGGCCAAGGCGCGCGAGGCGAGCCTGCTCGCAGCCTACAGGAACCCGGCGACACAGTCCGTCGCCGCCGAGTGAGGCGGGACGCCCGCACGTCCTGGGGGTAAGGGGGAGGACGCGCGGACGTCCCGGGTACGCCGTGCCCCACCTTGGGAGGGATCGCGGAGCACAGCCAAGCTGTAGGCCCGAATGCCTGTGGAAAGTAAGTGCAATCTACGGTCGTAGCGGTGCGACCGATTCGATCTTTGTCATGCCATAAAGCTTCACGACAGTCGGCCATGCGCCCAGTCAACCGCCTCTATCTGCTCGCCGGCGCGTCGATTGCCGGGTTGATCGCCATCCAGCTCCTGCCAGACAACACGATCGGCGGCTGGCTGTTTGCGGCGGTTTGCCTGCTGCTGCTGATCTACACTTTCGTTGAAATTGGCTGGCAGCTTTTCAAGGACGCACGCCGCCTGCTCTCCTGGATCACGACCCGGCTCAGGCGCGGCCGGTCTGATGAGAGAACGACGCCGGATCGAAATGGCCGGTAGGACCGCGGCCCAGGCGATCGAGCGCGCGCTGCCACTTGGCCGCGGAGAGGTCGGGA
>VGCQ01000154.1 GCA_016870055.1 Alphaproteobacteria bacterium
CTGCCATCGACTTCACGTCGCCGCCGGCGCAGAACGCCTTGTCGCCCGCGCCGCGCACCACCACGCAGCCGATCGAACGTGATCCCGCCGCTTCCTCGAGGGCGTCGTTCAAGCCCGACATCATGTAGCGCGACAGCGCATTCATCGCCTCGGGGCGGTTGAGCGTGATCTTCATCACGCCGTCTTCGACGGATTTCAGCAGGTGAGACATGAAAGTCCTCCGGGATTGCGATCGCTGCGCGTTGCGGCGACTGTTGAGCAATCGGGCCGGTCGCGCAACGACATTTCGTCTTGCTGCGCGGAACCGCCCGACCGGGGATCTGCGCATGACCTACGAGACCTTGCTGACCCATCTCGACCACGGCGTCATGACGCTGACGCTCAATCGGCCCGACAAGCTCAACGCCTTCAACACGGTGATGAGCAAGGAACTGATCGACTTCTTCGGCCGCGTGAACGCGATGGACGAGGTTCGGGCGATCGTCGTCACCGGCGCCGGCCGCGCCTTCTGCGCCGGCGCCGACATCTCGGCCGGCGCCGGTGCCTTCCAGGTGTGGAACGACGGCAGCAAACCCAAGCAGCGCGATCCCAACGATTCCATCACGCTCGCGATCTTCAACTGCCTGAAGCCGATCGTGGCGGCGATCAACGGCGCAGCGGTCGGCGTCGGCATCACCATGTGCTTGCCGATGGATCTGCGCCTGATGTCGACGGCGGCCCGCGTCGGCTTCGTGTTCAACAAGCGCGGCATGGCGATGGAGGCAGGCTCGTGCTGGTTCCTGCCGCGCCTAGTCGGCATGCAGCAGGCCCAGGAATGGGTGATGACCGCCGACCTGATCGGCGCCGAGGAGGCGCTGAACGGCCGGCTGGTGCGCTCGATCCACGCGCCCGACGAGTTGCTGCCCGCCGCCCGAGCATTGGCCCGCAAGTTCGCCGACAAGAACTCGTCGGCCGTGGCGGCCGCCGTCAACCGGCGGCTGATGTGGAGCATGCTGGGGGCGCAGGATCCGGCCGACGCGCTGTCGCTCGACCTGCAGTGCGTCGGCTGGCTCGCCGCCGCCGCCGATGCCCAGGAAGGCATAAAATCGTTCTTCGAGAAGCGGCCGCCGGTCTTTCCGCTCAAGCCCAGCCAGGACATGCCGCCGTTCGGCCCGTGGGCGAAGCCGTCCTAGGCGGCCGTCGACAGCCACCAGCCGTGGCCGGCGCACCAGCACGATTGGTCGGGTGACGGGCCGCGCCGCAGCGACTGCACGGTCCTGGCATCGCCGCGGGCAAAGGCAGTCGCCAGTCGCTGTGCCGTCGCAGGATCGCGTGCACCCACACAGGGGACGAACATCGCCGGACACACGAAGCGGGCGGCGAAGCTGTCCTCGCGGCGCGTCAGCAACAGCATGCCGCCCATGCCCTGATCGGGCGTGAGCGGCAGCAGCAGGCGGCCGCCTGGCCGCAGCGCGTCGAGCCACGTGTCGAGCGGATGAGTGGCGCCGGCGTTCACGTAGATCACATCGCACGTCTCGATCGGCCCTTCGCAAGCCGAGCGATGATGTACGGTCACGTTTGTCAGGCTGGACAGATTGACGGCCGCCCGCCGCGCCAGGTCGCTCTCGACCTCGTAGCCCACGACCGATCCGGTCGGGCCGACCAGTTCGGCCAGCAACGCCGTGTAGTAGCCGGTGCCGGCGCCGATATGCACCGCGGTCTCGCCGGCGCGTGGTTGGAGCGCCGCCAGGCAGCGCACGTGCAGGCTGGGTTGACCGTTGTTCAGCCCGCGATCGCTGGCCAAGCCCACCAGCACGTCTTGATAGATAAAGATCGGATCGTCGGAGGGTGTCTCGATGTAGCCTCCGCCCTGGGCGTAAACCTGCCAGGGGCCGGGACCGACGAAGCGCTCGCGCGGCACCGCTGCAAAGGCCGCGACGATGCGCGGATCGTCGACCTGGCCGTTGCCCGCGACCAGCTTGGCGTAGAACGACCGCAGGGCTGCCGACGAGACCATGGCGGCCTACCGGGCCGCCGGCCGATTGCCATCGCCGCGTGTGGCGAAGGCCGCGCGGACGAGCTCGACCAGCTCGGCCAATTTCGCCGGCGGCGGCAGACGCCGCGAGCTGTCGACGATCAACTCGATGCCCGGCGCCACCGCCACGCGCGTCGCCGTGGTGATCGCCGCGGCCGGCTGCTTGGCCTTGAGCCGACGATAGGCCTGGACGATGCGCAGGCTCGCCCCGGCCCACGACTTCTCCCACGCCGCGCACGCGACGCCGCGCTTGGCCAGGATGGCTTCGAGCTCCGCCCCATGGCGGCGGATGGCGGCATGGTCGAGGCCCGCTTCCTGCAACAGGCGTACGTACCCGAGCTGGCTCAAGTGGCGATCGTCGAAATGCGCGCCACGTCCGCGGCCATCCGGCGGATCGATCAAGCGCTCGCGCACGTAGTAGCGCACGGTGCGCTCGCCGACGCCCGACAATTGGCCGAGCTGGGCTGCGGTGTAGCGCTGTGGCGACGCGGGAGGCATGGCTCATATAGACATTAAACTGTATAATTATCAACTGACAATATTTGACAAGACGGTCGCCGAAATCATGCCCATCGACACTACCCCTCATGACCCCTCTGCCCTCGTATGACGAGGGCACCTCCCCAAGCAAAGCTTGGGGAGGAGACAAGAAAGACGGCGGTACGCGAAACTGACAGCTTGGAAGACCGCGCCGACGGGCGTCTAATGACGGCCTCGCCGGAGGAGCCCGATGCCCGATTCCGCCATTGCCGCGAGCCGTCCCGCCGCTGCCGCCTATGCCGCGCTCGAAGCGCGCATCCTCGATCGCGATCAGAAGGGCGCGAGCGAGGTCTATTACGGCTTGGTGCGCGACGGCCGGCCGCTGCCGGAAATGCTGCGCGAGGCGGTGCGCATCCACGCGCCCTACACCCACGTGCCCTATCACGAGCGCATCGACGACGGCTACGTCAACTTCGTCAACAACGACCATTGCCTGCTCAGCGCCCGCGCCACGCTGCATCTCGCCGCGATGCTGCCGGCCGCCGCCGCCGGCCTGCCGATGGCGCAGACCATCTGGTACATCCCGACCGGCCTCGACATCTGGAACCAGAAGATCGCCAAGGCGCCGGGCCACTATTCGCGCGGCTTCCAGATGCCCGACGGGCCGCCGCCGCCGCCGGTCGTGCATTGGCCCGACCAGGCGCCGCTCGCGCTCGACGGACCGTTGAAGGAGCGGCTCGGCCGCTGGATGACCCTGGTGCATCGCGGTCAGGTGATCGACGCCTACCGGGTGTTCCTCGGCCTGATGCAGAACCCGGCCGAGCGCCGCGCCGCGCTGGCCGAGCTTTGCTTCGCCGGCCTGATCGACGTCCAGGACCGCTCGTTCCAGAACCGCTCCTACACCACCGGCCACAAATCGTTCCGCGCCCGCGCCACCGTCGAGCTGGGCGAGGCGATCGGCTGGGAGACGGCGCACGACGTGCTCTATGCCGGCGCGCTCGATATCGCCGTCGGCCCGCGCTGGTACTCGCTCTACGAAGTCGCCTGCAACGCCATCACCGTCTATATCGACGGCCAGACCCTGCATGCCGTGCCCTATGGCGGCACCAGCCAGCAGGAGCGCGCCATGCTCGCCGACAACAAGGCGCCGATCGATGCCCAGGAGACCGAGGCGCTGATCGAGGCGGTGCTGCGCGAGCCCGAGCCCGCCTATCTCCTGCACCTGACGGCACTCTTGAAGGCCGGCAAGAGTCCGCGCGCCCTGCTCGATGCGCTCCAGGTCGGCGCCGCGCAGGTCGTGCTGGAGACCCACAACGATCTCAACTTCTCCCTGCCGCAGCACTGCTACGAGTACGTCAACACGCTGGGCTGGTTCTGGGACAAGTTCCAGCATCCGCAGCGGCTGAAACTGCTCTTTCTCGCCGCCGCCTACCTCAACCAAAACGCCTTCCACCAGAAGCTGACCGACGATCTCACACCACCGCGCATCGACAAGCCCGCCAAGGCCGCCGGCCTCGATGCCGCGGCGATGGCGGTGCGCGCCGAAGCGGCTTGCGTGACGCTCGACGCGCCGCAAGCGCTGGGCTGGGTGCAGGCGAGCCTCGATGCCGGTCACGATTCGGCGCCCATGGCGCAGGCTCTGGCGCTCGCCTGCGCGCGGCTGGGCAACGATCCGCACAACCAGGAGATCGCGCTGTGCATGCTCGAGGATTTCGGCAAGAACCGGAACCCGCTGAAAGGCCGCCTGCTGCTCGCCGCCGCCCAGCACACCGCGCGGCATCGCAAGTACGGCGATCCGCTCGACTGCAGCCGCCGTTTCGGCAAGGCGCTGGGCGTGGCCGCCCTCGCCTATGGATCGCTCGACGGCTCGCCGCGCGGTCGGACCCCACCGCTGGCGCGCCTGGAGCTGAGGCCGTGACCGACGGTCGAGTCGGTGAGGCGTCGAAACCGATGCTGGGCGCCGCCGAACCGCAGCTGTTCGTCGCCGACTTCGAGGCGGCCTGCGCCTACTTCACCGACACGCTCGGCTTCGAGGTCGTCTTCACCTACGGCGAGCCGCCATTCTACGGCCAAGTGCGGCGCGGCGCGGCGGCCCTGAACTTGCGGCTGGTGAGTCGGCCGGTGTGGGTCGACGACGTCCGCGACCGCGACGAGCTGCTCGCCGCCTCGATCGCCGTGGCCAGCGCCGCCGAGATCCGCGCGCTGTTCGCCGAATTCCAGGCGGCGGGCGTCGAGTTCTTCCGGCCGCTGAAGCAGGAGCCGTGGGGCGCCCGCACCTTCATCGTGCGCGACCCCGACGGCAATCTGCTGCTGTTCGCGGGCACGGCAGTGTAAGTCGGCCTCCGTCCTGCGGCGGCGAGGCGCATGGCCGAATTGATCCAGACCGCCGACGCTGTCATCCTGAGCGCAGCGAAGGATCTCATGCCGGTTGCCAACGGCGTCGAGGTCCTTCGCTTCGCTCAGGACGACATGAACCGACAGCCCATGCCTTACGTCTTCGATCTCGGCAATCCCGCGACCAACGCCGATCCCTTTCCCGAATTCGCCCGGCTTCGTGCCGAGGACCCGGTGCACTGGTCGCCGGCCATGAAGGCGTGGATCGTCACGCGCTATGCCGACGTGAAGCAGGTGGCGCTGAACAACAAGCAGATCTCGGCCGATCGGCTCACTCCGTTCTTCAAGAACAATCCCGAGTTCCAGCGCGGCTCGATCGACAGCCTGGTGCGCTACCTGAACCATTGGATGGTGTTCCGCGACCCGCCCGACCACACCCGTTTGCGCCGCCTGTTCACCAAAGCCTTCACGCCGACCGCCGTCGCCGACCTGGCATCCAACATCGAGGACATCGTCGGCCACCTGATCGAGGCCATGCAGGCCAAGGCGCGGCGCGGCGAGACCGTCGACTTCATCGCCGACTTCGCCTATCCCCTGCCCGCCTCGGTGATCATGGATCTGCTGGGCGTGCCGCGCGCCGACCTCGAGCGCGTCAAGGTGTGGTCCGACGACATCGCGCTGTTCATCGGCACCGCCCAGGTCGCCGGCAACAAGTACCTGCGCGCCGAGCAGGGCGCGCGGGCGATGGCCGACTATTTCCGCGGCCTGGTCGAGGCGCGCACCGCCGCGCCGACCGCCGACATGATCAGCCAGCTCGTGCTGGCGCGCGACGACCGCGACGCGCTCACCACCGACGAGATCATCGGCACCTGCATCCTGCTGCTGTTCGCCGGCCACGAGACCACGACCAACCTGATCGGCAACGGTTTCCTCTACTCGATGAAGCATCGCGAGCAATGGGAGCGGCTGGTCGGCCAGCCGGCGCTGGCCGGCGGCGCGATCGAGGAGTGGCTGCGTTACGACGGCCCCTCGGGCGCCCTGGCCCGCGTCGCCTCGGCCGATCTGGAAATCGGCGGCAAGACGATCCGCGGCGGCCAGCGCGTCTTCGCCTTCGCCAACTCGGCCAACCGCGATTCCGAGGCGTTCGACGATCCCGACCGTTTCGACATCGGCCGGCCGCAGAGCCCGCACATGACGTTCGGCCACGGCATCCATTTCTGCCTGGGCGCGCCGTTGGCGCGGCTGGAGGGCGAGATCGCCGCGACGCGGCTGGCGGAACGCCTGCCCGACCTGCGGTTGATCGGCGGCGAGCCGCAATGGCATGACTCGCTGATCCTGCGCGGCGTCAAGGCGCTGCCGGTGGCGTTGGACTGAACTGTTGCCTCCCCTTCGCGGAGCCCGCGAAGGGGAGGTGCCCCCGCAGGAGGCGGAGGGGTCATGAGCGGCAATGATGATGCTCATGACCCCTCCGTCGGAGAGACGAAGGAGGACGCATGGCATCGGGCATCCGCGACAAGGTCGCCATCCTCGGCATGGGCTGCACGCGCTTCGGCGAGCATTGGGACAAGGGCGCCGAGGAGCTCATGGTGACCGCGTTCGACGAAGCGCTTACCGACGCCGGCATCGGCCGTGGCCAGGTCGGTGCGGCCTGGCTCTCGACCTGCCTCGACGAGGTCAATGTCGGCAAATCGGGCCTGCCGCTCTCCGAGACGCTGCGCCTCGACTACATCCCGGTGAGCCGCGTCGAGAACTATTGCGCCTCGGGCTCCGACGCCTTCCGCTCGGCCGTCTATGCCGTGGCGGCCGGCGCCTGCGACATCGCGCTGGCGCTCGGCGTCGAGAAGCTGAAGGACACCGGCTTCGGCGGCCTGCCCGGCCTCAGCGCCGGCAGCGCGCCGCCTCTGTGGTGGGCCAATCTCACCGCGCCCGGCAGCTTCGCCCAGCTCGCCTCGGCCTATCGCGCCAAGCATGGCGTCAGCCGCGAGGAGCTGAAGCGCGCCATGGCGCACATCTCGGTCAAGAGCCACGCCAACGGCGTCAAGAATCCCAAGGCCCATCTGCGGCGCGAGATCAGCGAGGCCGACGTGCTGGGCGCGCCGCTGATCGCCGATCCGCTCGGTCTCTACGATTGCTGCGGCGTCAGCGACGGCGCGGCGGCCGCCATCGTCACCACGCCCGAGATCGCCCGCTCGCTCGGCAAGCAGGACCTGGTCACGGTCAAGGCGCTGCAGATCGCCGGCTCCAACGGCGTCGAGGAGCAGCACAACACCTGGGACGGCAGCTACTTCGCCACCGCCCGCATCGCCGCCAAGCGCGCTTATCGCGAGGCCGGCATCGAAGACCCGCGCCGCGAGCTCAGTCTCGTGGAGTGCCACGACTGCTTCTCCGTCACCGAGCTGGTGACCTTGGAAGACCTCTACATCTCGCCCGAGGGCGGCGCGGTGAAGGACGTGCTCGACGGCTTCTACGACGCCGACGGCAAGGTGCCCTGCCAGATCGACGGCGGCCTGAAATGCTTCGGCCATCCGATCGGCGCCTCGGGCATCCGCATGATCTACGAGATGTACCTGCAGCTTCAGGGCCGTGCCGGCGCCCGCCAGCGGCCCGACGTCAAGCTCGGGCTGACGCACAATCTCGGTGGCTTCCCGGCGCGCAATGTCTGCTCGGTGGCGATCGTCGGCGCCCTCGGCGCCTGATCCTCGCCCATGAAGGCCATGATCTGCCGCCAGTGGGGCGGACCTGAAGATTTGCGCCTGGAGGATGTCGCGCCGGCGCCGCTCGGCCGCGGCCAAGTGCGCATCCGTATCAAGGCGGCGGGCGTGAGCTTTGCCACCACGCTGGTGATCGCCGGCAAGTACCAGCGCCGCCCGCCCTTCCCCTTTGCACCCGGCACCGAGGTCTCGGGTATCGTCACCGAGGTCGACGCCGTTTGCCGGCGCGTCAAGGTCGGCGACGAGGTGGTGGCGGTGCTTGACTGGGGCGGGCTCGCCGAGGAAGTCGTGGCGCACGAGGTCAACGTCTTCGCCAAGCCGACAAATGTCGGCTTCACCGAGGCGATCCAGCTCGCCATCTCCTACCCGACTTCGGCCGGTGCGCTGACCTGGCCTCATGTGCTGGACGTGCAGGAAGGCCAGACGCTGCTGGTGCACGCGGCGGCCGGCGGCGTCGGCATGGCGGCGGTCGAGATCGGCAAGATCCTGGGCGCCACGGTGATCGCCACGGCGGGTGGCGCGCGCAAGACGGCCTTCGCCAAGGCGCGCGGCGCCGATCATGTGATCGACTACACGACCACGGACTTCCGCGACGCGGTGCTGACGCTCACCCAGGGCCGCGGCGTCGATCGCGTCTACGATCCGGTGGGCGGCGAGGTGTTCGCCCAGTCGCTGCGCTGCATGGCGCCCGAAGCGCGCATCTGCCCGATCGGCTTTGCCGGCGGCAGCATCCCGCAAATCCCGGCCAACATCCTGCTGGTCAAGACCATCGCCGTGATGGGCTTCAACTACGGCACCTATGTCGGCTGGAGCCCGCACGACGCGCGCTTCGAGGAAGCCGAAAGGACCTTCGCCCTGATGGAGCGCATTCGCGGCTGGTGCGAAGCCGGGCTTTGCCGGCCGCATGTCGACCGCACCTTCCGCCTCGACCAGGCGGCCGCGGCGATGCGCGCGCTCCTCGAGCGCTCGGTGACGGGCCGCGTCGCGGTCGTCATGGAGGGCCGAGGTTAGCGAGGTTTCCGCGGTTTGCGCCGGGCCCGACATCGATGCATCCGAGGGCTGTTTTCCGGGGGTTTTCGAGGTTAGCGAGGTTTCCGAGGTTTCCGCGGCGGTGGTGGGCTGCACCCCTTGTGTGAGACAGCAAGACGTCCTTTCGCGTCACCCCTGCTCGGCGCCGAGCAGCGGATTGACCTGCCAGCGCAACGCCGGACGGCCGCCCTTCGGTCCTGTCTCGGCAGCCAGCCGCTGCAGGGCGCCGCCCTCGACCAGGCGCGCCAGCACGCGGTCGGTCTCGGCGGCGTTCGTCGTCTCGCCGAGCGCCCGGCGCCTGACCTCCTCGCGCGACACGACGAAAGGTTTCGTGGCCTGAAGCCAGTGCACGACGCGGCGAGCCCGGCCGTCGAGATCGCCGGGCGCGGCGCAGCGGAAGAAGGCGCGGGCGTGCGGCCGGTAGTAGTCCGACCACAGCGCGATCGCGCGCTCGATCACCGCGTGGCCGACGGGACCCGGCTCGGTCAGATCCGAGACCGACCAGGCGAGCAAGGTGAGCAGACACGCCAG
Organism: Alphaproteobacteria bacterium; assembly: GCA_016870055.1. Classification (GTDB taxonomy): domain Bacteria; phylum Pseudomonadota; class Alphaproteobacteria; order Reyranellales; family Reyranellaceae; genus Reyranella. Next base: position 9,100 of record VGCQ01000154.1, read on the forward strand.
CCGCGCCACCGCACCGCCGCCCTTGCCCGACCACGCCGCCTCCAGCCCCTCGCTACGGCCACGCTCGCCATGCCGCTCGGCCAGAAAGGCGTCGAAGGCCGCCACGGCGGGCTTGTCGAGCACCAGGACGCGCGGCTGCTGACGCGCCGGGGCGAAATCCAGCAGACGGCGCAGCGCCGCCAGCACAGCCTCGGGCCGCGGCGGCCGACGCTCGGCAAGCGGACAGAAGGACGATTGTTGCGGCCAGGCATAGAGGAAGCGCGCCAATAGGGCGGACTCTGCACCAGGTCGGATCGCCGTCCCGTCCGGCTCGATCGTGCCCAACAGACTGACCGGCAGGTTTTCGATGGGGCAGGCGCCGCGGCTGCCGAACGGCGGCGTCAGGCAGCCGTCGGCATGGTCGTGCCACAGCAAAAAGCCATGCACGCTTTCGTCGACGGCAGCGGCGATGGCCGGCATCGACCGCGAGGACAGCATGATCCGGCGCGGCGGCGAGCCCTCATCCCGGGATTGCTCGCTCTGGTTCCGCTCGCTCTCCAGCCTGTGCAGCAGGCGCCGCACCGTGGTCAGCGCCGGCGACTTGCCGGTCGACGGCGCACCGACGGCCGCCAGCCACAGCTTCATCGGCTCGACCCAGCCCGGCGCGGGGCTCACGCCGACGCCACCGGTGGCGATACCCGCTGCCGCGGCCAGCACCGCCTGCGCGACATAGTCGACCGGCGCCGTCGCCGCCCGCGCCGCCTCCACGATCCAATCGCGCCATGGCGGCGGCAGGACATCGAGGGGGAACGGCGGCACCAATCGCCGCCGCTCGTCGAGCAGATCGAGGTCGATCTCGCCCCAATCGAGGGCGGGCGCCACCGTCAGGGCCTGCACCCTGGCGAACGTTTCGGAACTGACCTGCGCCATGGCTCGCTGCGACATCGTCGAGCCCCCGTGTTCGGATACATGATCTTGCCAGAACACAAAGAGAACATCAAAAACTTAAGTAATCGATCAATAACAGGCAACACCTGTCGATCTAGCGAACGTTCCCGCCATGACAACACGGCGGCGCAATGGCGGCATGTCGACCTTCCACGAGACGGCTTTTCTCAGCAACCTACGCCGATTGAACCGGTGTGGCCGACGGGCTGCTGGGCGGCGCCTGCGGGCATGAAAGCGCTCTTGGCCTGTTGCCCACACGGCGGAACTGCGACAGCCTAGTCCGAGGCGGAGGATGTGTGCGGGTAGTGGCCCTGACCTCGGTGGGACGGTTCCCGACCGTTAGCCACGACACAGGACTGTGGTGGGACAGCCTGTCGAACAGCACCGGCTGCCGTCTCGA
>VGCQ01000155.1 GCA_016870055.1 Alphaproteobacteria bacterium
TGGGATTGTAGTCCTTGAAGAAGGCGCTGCCGCCGTCGTTCTCGTAGGGTCCGCCGCAGGTCAGCAGGCCGTGGCAGACGCGGTAGTACTTCGGGTCGCCGATGATGGCGCGCAGGAAGTCCTCCTGGTTGATCAGGTGGTACATCGCCTGCCGCGCCTTGACGTTATTGAAGGGCGGATGCAGGTGATTGAGCCGGATCATGCCCTGCGTGCTGTCGATCTTGCCGGTTTTCATCAGCTTCACTCCGCGCGCCCTGGTGAGCAGCGGCAGGAAGTCGGTGTTGGGGTTCTCGTAGAAGTCGATCTCGCCGTTGACCAGCGCCGACATCGCCGTCTGCGGATCGGAGATCCAGATCAGCTCGATGCGGTCGACTCCCGGGATCTTGCTGCCGGCGAAGGACGACGGCGGCTCGTTGCCCGGGCGCGGCACGTAGTCCTTGTTCTTGAGGTAGACCGCCTTGCTGCCCGGAACCCATTGCTCCTTGGCGAAAGTGAAGGGGCCCGAGCCGATCGATTCCTTGACCTGCTGCTGCGGATCGGTGAGCGCATCCTTCTCGCGCATGATGGCGGCGACCGAGCTGCCGCTCTTGCCAAGCGATTCGAGGACCATGCCGTAGGGCTCGCGCAGCACCATCTTGAAGGTCTTGTCGTCGACTGGCGCAAGGGAGGTGACGTAGCCCATCAGGCGCTGGCCGACGCCGTCCTTGGCGCCCCAGCGCTTGATCGAGGCGATCACGTCCTTGGTGGTGACCGGCGAACCGTCGTGGAACTTCAGCCCGTCGCGCAGGGTGAAGGTATAGGTGAGCCGGTCGGGGCTGATCTCGTACTTGCCCACCATCTGCGGCTGCGGCTTCTGGTTGCCGTCGTTGCCGAACAGCGTGTCGTAGACCAGCATGCCGTGGATGTTGGCAATGGTCTGGGTCGTCCAGATCGGATCGATCACCCGAACGTCGGCGTGCAGCACCGCCTTCAGGACCTTCTCCTGCGCCATTGCCGAAAACGGCAGCGTGAGCGCAGCAAGGCCGGCCAATATTCGAAGCATCATGCGTTCCCTCTAAAACTCCCCGATCCCATGCACAAACTATGCAAAGCAGGGGCCCTTGTCATCTCATCGGACCGCGGGCCTCCAGGCCCGCTCATGATCCAACCCTCATGCTCCTCTTCCCCTTCGGGGAGAGGACTCTGAATCAACAAATCAAGCCGCGCGGCTTGGCTTCGGGATCGAGCGGCCAGATGGGTCGCTCCACCTTGGTGTACGGCACCTTGCGATGGTCGCGGCGCAGCGGGCCGCTCGATTCGACATAGACCACCTTCTTCGCAATCGGCCCGTAGGCCGCCATGAAATGGTTGGTCGATTTGACCACCACGATCTTCTTCTGCGTCGGATCGATGCCAAGATTCGTGAACAGCTCCAGGCCGGTCGCCTGCGTGCGCTTCGCAATCAGCACGACATCGACGCCGCCCACGCGGACCGCCGCACAGTCGCCCACCGGAACCTGGGTCGGGCCGAAGCGCTGCCAGGCGTTGCGCTTGAGGCCGACGATCTCGACCTCGGCGTCGACTGGCTGGCCGGAGCTGGGCGCTATCTTGCCGCCGAAGCGCAAGCCGATCCTGGCGCCGAGGCCGGCGTCGAAGCAGATGCGCACGGCGATCGGATCCCACACCGGGCCGAGGCAGGCATTCTCGACCTTGTTCGCGATCAGATGGCGCAGGATGTCGGTGTTGTCCGACGGCGCGCCGCCGCCGGCATTGTCGGCCGGATCGGCGATCACCACCGGCAGGTCGTTGAAGGCCACGCCTTGGGCAATGCCTCCCGCCACGTCGAACGACGGCGGCGCCGTCTTGCCGCGCAGCGACACCAGCTCCTCGCCGAGCCTGGTCGCCATCGCATCGGCCTTCTTCTTGTCGCCATCGGCGATCACCAGCACGCGTGTGCCGATCTCGGCGACGTCGCCATAGGGGAAGCAGTGGGCGATCGACACCGAGAGGATGCCGTCCCTGCCCTCCATCGCCTTGATGCGATCGACCAGGCCACGCATCGGCTGGATCGTCGTGGGATAGCTCTGGATCTGCCGGCAGTCGTAGACCGACATCACCGGCTTGATCTTGCCGCGCAAGGTCGCCAGCACGAGATCGAGCACGTCCTCGGCGCGTTCCACGACGTCGGTGTGGGGAAACTCCTTGTAGAGCACGATGATGTCGGCGCCCGACACGCGCTTCAGCGTGAGATGGCAGTGCGGGTCGAGCTCGACGCCGATCACGCACTTCGGCCCGACGATCGCCCGCGCGCGCTCGATGATGTCACCTTCGACGTCGTCGTAGCCGTGCGCCACCATGGCACCGTGCAGGCCGAGCAGCAGGCCGTCGACCGGCAGCGCGGCCTTCAGCTGGCCCAGGATCTCGTCGCGCATGGTCTCGTAGTCGGCGCGGTTGGTGGTGCCGGCCGGGCTGGCGGCAAAGCAGCTCCCTTCGATCAGCTCGAAGCCTTCTCCCTTGGCCCGCGCCCGGCCGACGAACAACGGCGCCGTGCACATGCGCGGCGCATCCGAGGGATGCTCGCCTGGCCGCAGGAACACCGATTCGCGATAGTTCTCGATGCTGGTCGGCAGCGGCGAGAAGGTGTTGGTCTCGGTGGCGAGCGTGGCGGTGAACAGGCGCATGGGACCTCGGTCAGAACACTGGCGCGCGCGAGAATATTGCGAAAGGCAGCTTCACGATACCTCGCCGGTAACAGGAACGGCCGGCCTTGCGCCTCCAGCCGCCCGATCCGGGAAATGGCAGGCAGCGAGATGGCCGTCCTTGATCTCCCTCAGCGCCGGCTCCTGCTCGCGGCACAGGCGTTCGGCGTAGGGGCAGCGCGGATGGTAGCGGCAGCCGGAGGGCAGGTTGACGGGGCTGGGCACGTCGCCGGCGGCAAGTGCCGCGAGCCGGCGGCGCTTGGGATCGGGCAGCGGGATGGCCGAGATCAGGGCGGCGGTATAGGGATGCTTCGGCGCGGTGAACAGCTCGGCCGCGGGCGCGCGCTCGACGATCCTGCCGAGATACATGACCGCAACGACGTCGCTCATGAAACGCACGACCACGAGATTGTGCGAGATCAGTAGATAGGTGAGGCCGCGCCGCCGCCGCAAATCCTGCAGCAGCCCCAGGATCTGCGCCTGCACCGAGACATCGACCGAGGAGGTCGGCTCATCGAGGATCACCAGACGCGGGTCGAGTGCCAGCGCGCGGGCAATCACGATGCGCTGGCGCTGGCCGCCGCTCAGCTCGTGCGGCAGGCGCCGCATCACCTCGGCGTCGAGCCCGACCAGCTCGACCGCCTCCTCGGCCCGCCGCATCGCATCGCCGCGATCGGTGGCGATGCCCAGCGTGCCGAGCGGCTCGGCGAGCGCGCTCGCCATGGTCTGGCGCGGATCGAGCGAGCCGTAGGGATCCTGGAAGACCAGCTGCACGCGCTTGCGGAACTCCCGCATCGCCGCGCCGTCGAGCCCCGCGATGTCCTTGCCGTCGAGGCGGATGCGACCGCCGGTCGGCTCCAGCAGCTTGACCAGCAGCATCGCCAGGGTGCTCTTGCCGCACCCCGATTCGCCGACCAGCCCGAAGGTCTGGCCGTTGCCGATCTCGAACCCGACCCCGTCGACCGCCTTCACGGAGCCGGTGCTCCGGCGCCACAGGCCGCCGCGCAGCGGGAAGTGCTTGGCGAGGTCGTTGACCTCGAGGACCGGCGGCGCGCTCACACCCGGCCTTCGCCATAGAGGTGGCAGGCGACGCTGTGCCGCTCGCCCAGCGTCACCGGGGTCGGTACAGCGAGGACGCAGGGTTCGAAGACGCGCGCGCAACGCAGGTGGAAGCGGCAGCCCGGCGGCGGGTTGGTGATCGCCGGGATGCCGCCCGGGATGGCGCGCAATGTCGTCGCGTCGCCGTCGATCTGCGGCACCGCCTCGAGCAACGCCCTGGCGTAGGGATGCCGCGCCTCGGCGAACAGGCTCATCACGTCGGACGCCTCGACGACACTGCCCGAATACATCACCGCAACGCGGTCGGCGAGCTGCGCGACGATACCCATGTCATGGGTGATCAGCAGCAGGGTCATGCCGAGCGAGGCCCTGAGCTCGGCCAGCAGGCTCAGGATCTGCGCCTGCACGGTCACGTCGAGCGCGGTCGTGATCTCGTCGGCGATCACCAGGCTCGGCCGGCGGATCAACGCCATGGCGATGACCACGCGCTGCTGCATGCCGCCGGAGAGCTCGAACGGATACTGCCGCGCCACCCGTGCCGGATCGGGTATGTGGACCAGCCGCAGATGCTCGACGACCTTGCGCCAGGCGAGCTCGCGCCGTGCGCCTCGGCCCAGCCGGTCGCCTCCCTCGGCCAGCAGGAGCTCCGGTCTGACCTCGAACACCTCGGCGATCTGCGCGCCGATGGTCAGCAGCGGATTGAGGTAGCTCGTCGGGTTCTGGAAGATGAAGGCGAGCGAGCGCCCCCGCAGTCGGTTGAGCTGGGCTTCGCTGCGGCCCAGCACCTCCTCGCCCCGCAGGCGGATCGAGCCCGCGACCACCCGCGCGTTGTCGGGCAGCAAGCCTGCCACGGCGAGCGCCGTCAGCGACTTGCCGGAACCCGATTCGCCGACCAGCCCGAGCGCCTCGCCGGGGCGAACGGTCAGGTTGACATCGTTCAGCGCGCGAACCCACCGCCCGCCGATGCCGAGCTCGACGCTGAGACCCTCGACCTCGAGCGTCGCCGTCTCGCCGGGCTGCGCCACACCGCTCAACTGCGCAGCCGCGGATCGAAGGCGTCGCGTGCCCAATCGCCGATCAGGTTGAGCGACAGCGACGTCAGGAAAATCGCGGCGCCCGGGAAGATCACCAACCACGGCGCCTGGAAGATGTAGGCCTGGCCGCTCGCGATCAGGCTGCCCCATTCCGGCACGTAGGGGCCGGGACCGAAGCCGATGTAGCTCAGCGCCGCCATGGTGATCAGCACCAGCCCGACATCGGCCGGGGCGCGGGCGATCACCGGGAAGATCGCGTTGGGAATGACGTGGCGGAAGATCGTGCGCCAGCGGCCGACGCCCAGCACCGCGAGCGCCTTGACGTAGGGTTTCTCGCGCTCGCTCAGAACCTGGCCGCGCATCAGCCGGCAGTAGATCGGCCACCACACGAACACCAGGGCGATCGACAGGTTGCCGATGCTGCGGCCGAGCACGGCCGCGATCGCCATCGCCAGCACCAGGTTCGGCACCGACAGGAAAATGTCGGTGATCCGCATCAACGGCTGATCGAGGCGCGGCACGAATCCGGCGAGCGCGCCCAGCACGACACCGATCACGGTCGCGACCGCGACGATCGCGATCGATGCGCTGAGATCGAGATTGGCGGCCAGCAGCACCATCGAGAACAGGTCGCGGCCGTAGTCGTCGGTGCCGAACCAATGCCGCGCATCGGGCGGCATCAACTTGCCCTCGAAGTGGACGTCGCGCACGATCGAGGCGGAGATCATCGAGGGCGCCGCCGCGCCGACCAGCAGCAGCACCAGGAACATCCCGGCGCCCGCCATCGCCAGCTTGCTGCGGCGCAGCAGCCCGACCGCCGACATCGCCGTGGTGACGATCGCCGCCACGTCAGTACCGCACGCGCGGATCGACGACCGCGTACAGGATGTCGACCGCGAGATTGACCACGACCATCATCGTCGCGACGAACAGCGCGAAGCCGACCACCAGGACGCTGTCGTTGTTCAGGATGCCTTGCGCGGCGAGACGGCCGATGCCCGGCCAGGAAAACACCGTCTCGACCACGACCGCGCCGCCCAGCAGGATGCCGAGCGTGGTGCCGGCCGTGGTCAGCACCGGGGTGATGGCGTTGCGCAGTGCGTGGCGCAGCAGCACCGTACGCAGCGGCAGCCCCTTGGAGCGCGCGAGCAATATGTAGTCCTGGCGCAGCACCTCGAGCATGCTGGCCCGCATGATCCTGACGACGGTCGCCAGCCCGATCAGGCTCAGGGTGAAGGCAGGCAGCACCAGGTGTGCCAGGGCGCTGGCGAAAAACGGCAGGTTGCCCGTGACCAGGCTATCGATCAGGAAGAAGCCGGTGACCGGCGTGAGGGGATACTGGAGCGCGACCAGGTCATCGACGCGGCCGCGCGACGGCAGCGCCGGCAGCCCGAGCTGGCCCGCATAGTAGAAAAAGACGAGCTGGAGGAGGATGCCGAACCAGAACACCGGGAAGGAGATGCCGGTGATCGAGACCACGCGCACCACGATATCCGGCATGCGGTCACGGCGCAGGGCGGCGATGATGCCGGCCGGCACGCCGATTGCGCTGCTGAGCAGCACCGCCGACACGGCGAGCTCGATCGTGGCCGGCAACCGGGCGAGCAGCGCCGGGATGACCGGCTGCGCGGCGGTGCGCGAAAATCCCCAGTCGCCGCGCAGCAGGTCGATCACGTAATAGACATACTGCAGCGGCAGCGGCTCATCGAGGTGCAGCTCCTGCCTGAGGCCCTTGAGGGCCTCCGGGCTCATCGGCAATCCGGGCGTGAGGTAGGCGGAGAGCGGGTCGACGCCCGGCATGCCGCGCAGCAGCACGAAAACGAGAATGCTGACACCCAGCAGCACCAACCCGAGACCGCCAAGTCGCCTGACGGTGTAGCCCAGCAATTCCAACCGGTTGCCCCCCGTCAGACCCATCCCCGCGCGGCTTACGCCTTGCTCAAGGCCGGGAAGTAGAAGCCCTGGTAAGTCGGGTTGTAGTAGAAACCCTTGACGGTGCTGCGCAGCACGTTCGGATTGAACGTGGGTTGCCCGTAGGCCGTCGCGGCGCCGAGCCAGACCCAGGCGACGTCGTCGTTGACCAGCTGCATCATCTCGGAGATCAGCCGGGCTCGCTGCTTGGGGTCGATCGATTGGAACTGCTCCTTGAACAGCGCGCCCGCCTTGGGGTTGTCGTAGGAGCTCGTCCTCGCCCAGAACCCGGCGGCGGTGCCGAACATGCTGAGCCACGAGTTCGGATCGGCGGTCAGCGAGAACGTGCTGTGGATGCTGAAGCTGGTCAATTGGGCGCGCCACGAATTGACGTATTCGGTGAAGGACAGCGCCTTGACGTCGAGCTTCAGACCGACATTGAGCTGGTTGATGTTGGAGGCGACCTGCGTGGCGATGTAGCCCTGCCACGGTGCGGCCGCGTTGGTGATCAGGACCATGTCGCGCGGCTTGGCCGCGGAGAAGCCGAGATCGCTGCCGGCGGCTTCGAGCATCTCCTTGGCCGCCTTCAGGTCGAACGAATAGGCCTTCTTGATCGACGGGTCGTAGCCGAACTGCGCCGGGGTCAATCCCCACGGGATCGCCTCGGCAAAGCCGTTGAACACGTTGCGGCGAATGTCGGCATCGTTGACCGCCGAGGCGAACGCCTTGCGCACGCGGATATCCTGGAACGGCTGGAAGGCCGCCAGGCTGCCGTCGGGGTTCTTGATCTTGAGATTCATCTTGGCGAAGTAGATCGTCAGCCACGGGAATGGTCCGGGCACGCTGACGCCGGGCGTGAGCGGCTCAAGCTTCTTCTGGTCGAGCCACTTCGCCTTGTCGACGACATCGAAGACCGATGCGGTGGCGATGTCGGCGATGTCGACGGAACCGGACTTGATGTCGAGCAAGCGCGTCGCCTGGTCGAGCGTCGTACGGACGATGACGCTCTGCAGCGCCGGCTTCACATTGCCGGCCGGCCCGCCCCAGTACTGCGGATTGGCCTTCAGCACGACGTTGGCGGTGGCCTTGTCGAAGATCGAAAGCGTGTAGGGACCGGTGCCGCTGGCATTGGCCAGCATCCAGTCGTCGCGCTGGCCGGCGGTGACGCCGGGCACGAAGCCGCGCTGCGGATCGCTCGGCTTCTTCCAATGGGCGATGACATAGGAGGGCGACACGATCGATCCCATGAACGTCGCTATGTCGGACAGGAACGCGCCATAGGGTTGCGCCAGGTTGAACTCGACGGTTTCGGCGTCCACCACTTTCACCGCGCCGGCCGCGAGGTACGCGTCGACCGCGGCCTGCGAATAGTCCTTGCCGGCACCGAATGATTTGCTGAATGCCCAGGCTCCCTTGAAGATTCCGGGCTCGGCGGTGCCGGTCGGGAAGAACGAGCCGATGCCGGTCGGATCGTCGAGCAGCACGGCACGGTCGAAGCTGAACTTGACCGCTTGCGCGTCGAAGTTGGTGCCGTCCTGGAATTTGATCCCCTTGCGCAGCTTGAAGACGTAACGCTGGCCGTTGTCCTTGACCTCCCAGCCGGTCGCCAGCCAGGGGACCGGCTCCATCTTCGGGCCGTCGTACCAGACGAGACGCTCGTAGACGTTCTGCAGCACCATCACGTTGGCCTGGGCGCTCGTGCCCAGGACGGGGTCGACATACTGGGGACCGGCCGCGATGTCCCAAACCAGTGTGTGGTTGGCCGCCGAGGCATCGCGCGCGCCGGCCACGGCTGCCATCGCGGCACCGGTGGCAAGGAAGGCGCGGCGGGACGGCCGGGTTGCTGCTGACGCTTTCGGTTCGTCCGGTCCGATTGGCTTCATCAAACAAACTCCATCGCGCGGCGCCGCCCCCAAACTTGCGCCGCAGGCTGTGAAGGCGTTCGCGAGTAAACCAGCATCGATCGCGTCTTGTAAAGGCGTGCGGCTCACGGGCCGGCGGTATAGCGGCGGGCCCAGCCGCCGCCGCGCCATGTCGTGATCGCCAAGGGCACGACGCGCACCAGCCAGCGCGGCAAGTGCGCGGTGCCGTCGATGTAGCCCGGCCCGCGCTCGCCGACATAGGCGCGTGCCATGCGCTCGGCGATCGGCCGCCACGCGTCGGATTGGCCCGGCTGGTCGACGATCTCGGCGCGCCCCATGACCGTGGCGCGCACATAGGGCGGTGTTTCGCTGGCGATCGACACGCAGACCCGCGGCTCCCGCAGAATGTGCGGCATGAAGCGCGCGCGCTCGCGGATCACGAACCAGAACGAGCCGTCATGTTCGTCCCATTCGTACCACAGCGGCGCGACATAGGGTGCGCCGTCCGGCGCCACCGTCGCGAGCCGCGCCAGCAAGGGACGCTTGAAGAACACGCGCTGCTCCTCAGCCGACAGCGGCCCGCGCGGTGCATCCGACGTGGTGCCGGGCCGCGGCCGGGTCGGGTCCTGGTTCATGGGCTCGGCCCGCTCGGCACGACACCGTCCGGCAACAGGGCGCAATGGTGCGCGATGGCGCCCGGAGTCGTGAGCCAGATCTGCTCGCGATGCCGGGCGATGTGGCGCAGCGCGCGCTTGAGATGACGAAGTCGGTGGGGTTGCCCCACCAGATAGGCGTGCAAGGCGACACCCATGACCAATGGTCGCCCTTGCGACAGCTCCCGCATCTCGTCGAACTGGTCGACAATCATGTCGGCGAAATCGGCGGCGCTCATCTTGCGGGCGACGATGGCCGGGATGTCATTCACTTCCTGGGGATAGGGCACCGACATGATGCGGCGTCCGCCGCGACAGCGGAACCACACCGGCTGGTCGTCCATGCACCAATCGAGAAGATATCGATAGCCGGCTTCGGCCAGCAGATCGGGGGTGACATGGCTGTGCGAGATCCACGGGCCCAGCCAGCCCTCGGGCGAGCGCCCCTCTTCTTTCGTCAAGCGCGTCGTGGCGTCATGGATCAGGACGCGCTCGGCCGGCTCGTCGAGCTCACCCTGGCGCTCGGCATTGGTCCGGCCATGGCCCACGATCTCGTCGCCCCTCGCGCGGCACGCCGCCACAAGTCCCGGCGCGTAGTCATACATCGAGCTGTTGACCAGCGCCGCCAGCGGCAATCGCAGGTCGTCGAAAGCATCGAGCAGGTACCAGGCGCCGACCCGGTTGCCGTAGTCGCGCCAGGCAAAGTTGAGGATGTCGGGATGGGGCCCGCCCGGCGCCAATTCCGCTCCCAGCCCCTCGCCATAGGAAAAGTGCTCGAGATTGAGGGCGAAATAGACGGCCAACCGGCGCCCGGCTGCCTGATCGGGGGGCCACGTGTAGCCGACGCGTCCCCGCAAAGGCACATAGTGATAACGGTCGTGCGTCTTGATCTGCATCAGCAAAGCGTAGCGTCGGAAAACCCGATGGGCTACGGTTACACAGCGAATGAAAGAGACAGTCGGCTCCGCCAGGCAGCCGTTCAGGGAGGAGAATTCAGCGTTGACGGCAACGAGTGCTGAAGTCTTGCCGGCCGCCCAGCAGACCGTGGAGGCGCCGCGCCGCCTGGCCGCTCCCCTGTGGGTCGGCGCCCTGCTGATCGTGCTGGCGTTCCTGGTGATCTATCCGCTGTCGATGCTGGTGTTCGGGGCGCTGAGCGATTCCAATCCGGTGGTCGACGGGTTCGGCAACTTCAAGCCCTCGATCAAGCATTTCCTC
>VGCQ01000156.1 GCA_016870055.1 Alphaproteobacteria bacterium
ACACTAGCGAAATACATCCTTGCGATGCCGTACTTCGGCGAACACCGCGACGGGATCGCCGCCGCTCAAGCCGACGGCGCGCTGCACGGCCGCCACATCGGCGCGCAGGAACGGGTTGGTGGCTTTCTCCTCGCCGAGCAACGACGGCACGGTGGCCTCGCCCTTGGCGCGCGCCGCGTCGATCGCCGCCGACCGCTTCTTGAGCTCGATGTTGTCGGTCTCGACGGTGAGGGCGAAACGGGCGTTCGACTGGGTGTATTCGTGGGCGCAGTAGACGCGCATATCGTCGGGCAGCGCCCGCAGGCGGCTGAGCGAGGTCCACATCTGCTGCGGCGTGCCTTCGAACAGCCGGCCGCAGCCCAGCGCGAACAGCGTGTCGCCGCAGAACAGCGCCTTGTGCTCGCGGAAGGCGTAGGCGATGTGACCGCTGGTATGGCCGGGCACGAAGAACACCTCGGCCTCGGCGGCGCCGAAACGGTAGCGCTCGCCGTCGTCGACCTCGACATCGATGCCGGGGATGCGCGCGCGGTCGCGGCGCGGGCCGACGATGGTGCAGCCGGTGGCCTCCTTGATCTCGCGGTTGCCCCCGACATGGTCGCCATGATGATGGGTGTTCAGGATATGCGTGATCTTCCAGTGACGTCTGGCGGCCTCGGCCAGCACCGGGTCCGCCACCGCGGGGTCGACGACGCCGACCGCACCGCTTTGCGGCTCGCGCACCAGCCATACGTAATTGTCGTTGAGGACCGGGATTCGAACGATGTCTAGGGTCGTGCTCATTCTGCGACGCTAGCAAAGCTGTCGCGCATCCGCCATGGGCCGGCCATGGCCGCGGCGGCATGGTTTCTGCTACCATAGCTGCATGTGGACGGACGTCCTCGACCTCGACGAGTTCTACAGCACCACGCTCGGCCAGATGACGGCGCGGCTGCTGCGCACCCGCCTGCGCGACGTGTGGCCCAACGTGCGCGGCGAGACGGTGCTCGGTCTGGGCTATGCCACGCCGTTCCTGCGGCCGTTCCGCGACGAGGCGCAGCGCGTTCTCGCCTTCATGCCGGCACAGCAGGGCGTCACGCGCTGGCCGCGGGAAGGCCGCAACCTCACCTGCCTGGTCGACGAGCACGACCTGCCCCTGCCCGACCGCTCGGTCGACCGTGTGCTCTTGATCCATGCCGTCGAATGCACCGAGCAGGTGCGGCCGATGCTGCGCGAGATCTGGCGGGTCATGGCCGACGGCGGCCGGCTGATCGTCGTGGCGCCGACCCGCGCCGGCCTGTGGTCGCAGATCGACCGCTCGCCGTTCTATCAGGGCCACCCCTACTCGACCGGCCAGCTCGCCGGCCTGATGCGGGCCAACATGTTCGCGCCGCTGCGCCAGGCCCGCGCGCTCTACATGCCGCCCACCCGTTCGCGGCTCGCGCTGCGCATGGCGCCGGCGGTCGAGCGCTTCGGCCAGCGCTGGCTCGGCCGCTTCGCCGGCGTCGGCGTGATCGAAGCCGGCAAGCAACTCTACGCCGGCATCGCCGAGCGCCACGCGACACCCGAGCTCGCCGTCGTGCGGCCGAAGCTCAGGATCGCCAGCTCGCGCGATACGCAGGCGGCGCGCAACGCCAAGGACGGCGAGGCGCCGGCGTCCTGAGTCGCCACCACATCCATCGAAAGAGCATTCGCATGTCGTTGTCTCCGCGCGTGATCGCGCTGCTGGGCTTTGGTGAGGCGGGATCGGCGATCGCGCGCGGCCTGTGCGGCGATGGCGGCTGGCGCGGCACGCCACGGCCGGGCGACAACGCGCCGCGCCGCGTCATCGCCATCGACACCGCGCTCGACCAGGACGCGCGTGGCGTGGCGCTGGGCAAGGAGGCGCGCCGGCTCGATGTCGCGATCGAAGGCCGCTACACGCCGGCGCTGAGCGAGGCCGACTTGGTGATCTGCGCCGTCCAGGGCGAGCACGCGCTCGGCGCGGCGCAGGCGGCCGCACCCCTGCTGAAGAAGGGCGCGCACTATCTCGATCTCTGCACTGTGACTGGCCGCATGTCGGACGAGGACCGCGCGCCGATCGAGGCGGCGGGCGGCCGCTATGTCGACATCGCCGTCATGGGCGGCTTCTTCAAGCAGGGCATCAAGGCGCCGATGCTGGTGGCGGGCGAAGACGTCGCGCCGATCGTCGCCTGGATGAACGCCAACGGCTTTGTCGCCACCGCACTCGGCCCCAAACCGGGCAGCGCCTCGTCGGTGAAGATGATCCGCAGCGTGCTGATCAAGGGCGTCGAAGCGCTGGGGGTCGAGGCCTATGTCACGGCCGAGCGCCAGGGCATCCTCGAAGAGGTCATGGGCTGCATGGGCGATGTCGATGCGATCGGTTTCGCGAACTTCGTCGCCATGCTGGTGCAGACCCATATCGTGCATGCCCATCGGCGCTGGGAGGAGATGGGGCTGGTCGGCCGGACCCTGCGCGAGACCGGCGTCGAGCCGCTGATGACCGAAGTGATCGAGAAGAGCCATCGCCGCACCGTCGATGCCGCGATCGAGCCGGCCGACGGCCAGGTGCCGGCCCTCGACGAGGCGCTGAAGCTCCTATCGGTGAAGGTCGTCCGTGGCCGCTGACGTGTTCGAGCGGCTGGTGACGCTACTCGACGAGGCGAAAGCCAAGTTCCGGGTGATCGAGCACGAAGCCGAAGGCCGTTCGGAGAAGATCAGCGTCATCCGCGGCAACCGGCCCGACCAGGCGGCCAAGGCCATGGTCCTGGACGTGCGCGGCGGCGGTGGCGGCAAACGCAATGTGCTGGCGATCCTGCCCGGCAATCGCAAGCTCGACTTCGAGGCGGTGGCCCGCCTGTTCGAGGCGCGCAAATGCGGCTTCGCCTCGCCCGACACCGCGCAGGCGCTGACCGGCTGCGTCATGGGCGCGGTGCCGCCCTTCTCGCTCGATCCGGCGCTGGCCGTCGTGGTCGACGAGGACCTGCTCGCCAACGACACGCTGTTCTTCAACGCCGGCCGGCTCGACCGATCGATGGAGCTCGATACCAAGGATTGGCTGGCTGTCGCGCAGCCGCGGATTGCGCGGATCGCCAGCCGTGCCTGAGGCCTGGCGCTTCGCTCCGGTCAACGAAGCCGACTTCGAGCCGTTGCTCGCCATCCGCATCGAGGTGATGCGCGAGCATCTCGAGCGCGTCTTTCGCTACGAGCCCGAACGGGCCCGACGTTTCTTTCGCGCCGCCTTCGACGAGCCCGGCTTGCGCCTGATCCTGATCGACGGCGCCCTGGCCGGCTGTGTCGCCTTCCGGCCGAGGGATGGCGAAATCGTCATCGATTCGTTCTATCTGGCGCGCCGCTACCACAACCGGGGCCTCGGAACGGACATCCTGAAGGCACTGCTGGCCGAAGCCGACGCCCTCGGACGACCGGTCGAGCTCGGCGTGCTTCACGGCAGCCCGGCCGGCCGCTTCTACGAGCGACACGGCTTCGCAAAAGTCGACGGGGACGAGGTCGAGGCCTACTACCGGCGGCCGTGCGCCAGCCGCAAAGCGCCTGTATAATTGGCGAAACGAGGCCGCTATGCGCTCGATGACCGTCAAAGAAGCCCGAGATTCCTTCGACCGTATGCTGGAGGCAGCAAGGCGGGAGGGCGTCGTACTGCGTGACGGAAGGATCGATGCGGCGGTCGTCGTATTTCCTGAAGAGTATGCGCGGCTGCGACAAGGCCGCGCCGAGAGACTGCCGAAAGCCATGGACAAGATAGCCGCCGAAGCCACTACCAGTGGCTTGACCGAAGAAGAGCTGGTGGAACTGCTGAAGCAGCCCGACTGACGCGGCTGTCGTTTTCGACACCAACGTTCCGATAAGCGCCGCGCTTTTTGCGGCATCGAAGCCCTCTCTCGCAGTGAGATGGGCCGCAGCCAATGACCTCATTCTTGCGTCAGCGGCAACACTGTCGGAACTCACAGCGACAATGGAGCAGCCGAAGTTCGATCGGTACGTGAGCCGAGCAGCGCGTCGCGAATTCGTAGCTCACTTTTGCGCGACAATTGCCCTTGTAGGCATTCGACGCTCCATACGCGCGTCTCGCGATCCCGCCGACGACAAATTCCTCGACGTCGCCGTCAATGGCAAAGCCGACGCGCTTGTGACGGGCGATGCGGACCTGCTGACCCTGCACGCCTTCGAAGGCATCCCGATCATCTCGCCGGCTGGATCCCTGGCTAAGACCGGTCTCTGATCAGCCCCGCCGCAACATGAACACCGCCTGCTCGCCCAGCAGGTTGGCGAGCAGCGGGGGCAGGTTGATCGGCGTGCTGTTGCGGTCGAGCACGATGGCGCGCTCGATGGCGAGGCCCATGTCGCGGCACAGGCCGCGGAAATCGTCGATGCTGCAGAGATGGATGTTGGGTGTGTCGTACCACTTGTAGGGCAACGACGGCGTCTCCGGCATGCGGCCGCCGAACACCAGGCGCAATCGCACATGCCAGTGCGCGAAATTGGGGAACGACACGATGGCCCGCTTGCCGACGCGCAGCATCTGGCGCAGCACCTCGCGCGGCTCGCGCGTCGCCTGCAGCGTCTGGCTCAGGATGACGTAGTCGAAGGCATCGTCGGGGTAGTCGCGCAGATCGGCATCGGCATCGCCCTGGATCACCGACAGGCCGTTGGCCACGCAGGCGTTGACCCCGGCCTGGCTGAGCTCCATGCCGCGCGCATCGACGCGCTTGGAATTCACCAGGTAGGCGAGCAACGAGCCGTCGCCGCAGCCCACGTCGAGGGCGCGTGTCGCCGGCTCGACCATGTCGGCGATGAGCTGCAGGTCGACGCGGATGGCGTTCACGGCGTGTCCTTCAGGCCACGCACCGTCGCCGCTCCCTTGAGGAAGCCGGCGAGGGTGCGGAACATCTCAGGCTCGTCGAGCAGGAAGGCATCGTGGCCCTTGTCACTGTCGATCTCGACGAACGAGACGTTGGCTGCAACCGCGTTGAGGGCATGCACGATCTCGCGGCTTTCGCGGGTCGGGAACAGCCAGTCGCTGGTGAAGGAGAACAGGCAGAAGCGGGTCGGCGAGCCCTTGAAGGCGTTGGCCAGCACGCCGCCATGCGCACTCGCCAAGTCGAAATAGTCCATGGCGCGCGTGATGTAGAGATAGCTGTTAGCGTCGAAGCGCTCGACGAAGGTCGAGCCCTGATGGCGCAGGTAGCTCTCGACTTGGAAGTCGGCGTCGAAACCGAAACCCAGCGCATCGCGATCCTGCAAGGCGCGGCCGAACTTGCGCTGCAAAGCCTGCTCGGAAAGATAGGTGATGTGCGCCGTCATGCGCGCGACCGAGAGCCCGCGCGCCGGCACCGTGCCGTGCTGTCGGTAGTCGCCGCTTTTCCACTCGGGGTCGGCCATGATCGCCTGCCGGCCGACCTCGTGAAAAGCGATGTTCTGCGCCGAATGGCGGGCCGCACAGGCGATCGGCACGGCGGTGAAGACGCGGCGCGGATAGCTCGCTGCCCATTCCAGCACCTGCATGCCGCCCATCGAGCCGCCGATCACGCAGAACAGGTCGGGGATGCCCAGATGATCGAGCAGCTCGGCCTGGGCGCGCACCATGTCGGCGACGGTCACCACGGGAAAGCGCAGGTTCCACGGCCGGCCGGTCGCCGGATCCAAGGCAAGCGGGCCGGTCGTGCCCATGCAGCCGCCCAGCACATTGATGCAGATGATGAAGTAGCGCGCCGGGTCGAGCACCTTGCCCGGCCCGACCAAGCTGTCCCACCAGCCTTCCTTGCCGGTGACGGGATGCTGCTCGGCGACGAACTGATCGAGCGTCAGCGCATGACAGATCAGAACGGCATTCGACCTGTCGGCATTGAGGCTACCGTAGGTCTGGTAGGCGACGCGGTACGGGCCGAGATCGACGCCGCAATCGAGCCGCAGCGGCCGGCGGGCCCCGAGGACCGCATGGCGGCAGCGTGCGAGCGCCTTGCGCTCGGCATCGGCGAGGCCATCAAGCACCGTGTCGGTCGTCGCCTCCATCTCCTCTCCTTCGGCGCCGCCCCTCGGCGGCGCCAACGAAAAGCCCCCGGCCGACAGGACGGGGGCTTTTCGCGCACTCCGACCTTTTAGCGAGGATTAACGTGGTCGCAAGCCGGCCGGCCCAAATTCCACGATAGCGCTTCTATAGGGAGGTCGTGCGTCAAGCGCAAGCGGCCTTGAGGTTTCTTGGCTTTACGCAGGCCGGCGGAACGTAGTATCGCCGCTCCCTCATAGGTTCATCGACTTCATGGATTTGCCCAGTCTCGACAGCCTGCGCCAGGAAATCGACGCTATCGACGGCGAGCTGCACGGTCTCATCAACCGGCGTGCCGCCCTGGTCGACCGCATCGCCGCGGCCAAGCCGGGGGGTGCGTTGGCGCTGCGACCGGGCCGCGAGGCGCAAGTGATGCGCCGCCGTCTGCAGGCTCACCAGGGTCGGTTCCCACCCAGCGCCGTCTTTCGCATGTGGCGCGAGATGATGTGCGCTTTCACCCTGATGCAGACGCCGGACATCAAGATCGCGATCTGCCGGCCGCACGACCAGCCCGGCTTCTGGGATCTCGCGCGCGATCACTTCGGCTGCCAGATCCCGTTCGTCGCCAACGACACGCCGGCCCAGGTGCTCGCCGCGGTGCGCGCCAATCCTACGACCGTGGGCGTCGTGCCGGTGCCGATCGAGGCCGACGCCGCGCCGTGGTGGCCGCTGCTCGCCGGCCGCGACGCGACGCTGCCCAACGTGGTGGCGCGTCTGCCCTTTCTCGCCATGCCCAATGCCCGCGCCCGCGGCGTCTCGGCCTTCGTGCTGGCTCGCATGGAACCCGAGGACTCGGGCGATGACCGCGCCCTGATCTCGATCGAATCGGTGACCGGCCTCAGCCGCAACCGCATTGCCGGCGCCATCGTCAAGGCGGGCCTGCCGGCCTTCACTTCGGTGCTGGACCAGCTCGCGGGCGGCGTGCATCACTATTTGGTCGAGATGCCGGGCGTGATCGCCGATGCCGACCCGCGCCTGCGCGAGCTCGAGGCGGCGTTGGACCTCGCAAACGGTCGAGTGGCGGCAATCGGCGCCTATGCCGTCGTGGCCCCCGTGCGGGCCTGAGCGGTCAGGCCCGATCAATTCTTTGAGGAGACGGCGATGAGCGCGCTCACCCCGCGGCCGGGTATCATGAAGATCGCGCCCTACGTTCCGGGCAAGGATTCGGTCGACGGCAAGGAGCCGATCGCCAAGCTGTCGTCCAACGAGAGCGCGCTCGGTCCCTCGCCCAAGGCGATGGCGGCCTACACCAAGGCGGCTGCGGAACTGCACCGCTACCCCGACGGCGGCTCGGAGAAGCTGCGCGCTGCGATCGGCCGCCGCTATGGCCTCGACCCCAAGCGCATCGGCTGCGGCTGCGGCTCCGACGAACTGCTCAACCTGCTGATCCGCGCCTACTGCGGGCCGGGCGACGAGCTGGTCTATAGCCAGTACGGCTTCCTGATGTATCCGATCAATGCGCTGGGAGTCGGTGCCACGCCGGTCGCGGCGCCGGAGAAGGCCTATCGCTGCGACGTCGACGCCATGCTCGCCAGGGTGACCGACAGGACCCGCATCGTGGCGATCGTCAATCCGAACAATCCGACCGGCAGCTACCTCACCAAGGAAGAGGTGAGGAAGCTGCACGCCGGCCTGCCGAAGAACGTGCTGCTGATCATCGACGCGGCCTATGCCGAGTATGTCAGCAAGAACGACTATGAATCGGGCATCGACCTGATCGACAAGGCCGACAACATCGTGATGACCCGCACCTTCTCCAAGGTCTATGCGCTCGGCGCCTTGCGGGTCGGCTGGATGTACGGCCCGCCGGCCGTCGTCGACGTGATCGGCCGGCTGCGCCAGCCGTTCAATGTCAATGCCGCGGCGCAGGCTGCCGCCGTCGCCGCCCTCGAGGACATCGCGCACACCGACGCCAGCCGCACCAACAACGACATCTGGCTGCCCTGGTTCAGCGCCGAGTGTGTCAAGCTCGGGCTCGAGCCGCTGCCCAGCGTCGGTAATTTCCTGGCCGTCGGCTTCGGCTCCAAGGAGCGCGCCGCCGCCGCCAACGACTGGCTGATGAAGGACGGGCTGATCCCGCGCATGATCGCGGGCTACGGCCTGCCGGAGTTCCTGCGCATCACCATCGGCACTGAGAAGGAAATGAGGCTGGTGCAGGAAAGCCTCGCCCGCTTCGTCGCGGCCGGAAGATGACCAAGGTTCTGTTCGACAAGATCGCCCTGATCGGCATCGGCTTGATCGGCGGCTCGATCGCGCTCGCCGCCCGCCGCGGCGGGCTTGCCAGCACGATCGTCGCCGCCACGCGTCGCGAAGAGACCGCTGAGGCGGCCAACCGGCTGAAGCTGGTCGACCATTGCGGCACCGATCTCGCGGCCGCCTGCGAGGGCGCCGACTTGGTGATCGTGTGCACGCCGGTCGGCGCCTGCGGCGAGGCGACCCGCCAGATCGCAGCCAAGCTCAAGCCGGGCTGCATCGTCTCCGACGTGGGATCGGTGAAGCAGGCGGTGATCCAGGCCATGCAGCCGCATATTCCGGCGGGCGTGCATTTCGTCCCGGCGCATCCGGTCGCCGGCACCGAGAACTCGGGCCCCGAGGCGGGCTTCGCCGAACTGTTCGACGGCCGCTGGACCATCCTGACTCCGCTACCGGACAGCGACCCCGCCGCGGTCGACCGCCTCGAAGCCTTCTGGAAGGGTCTCGGCAGCCTGACCGAGCGGCTCGATCCGGCCGACCACGACCGCATTCTCGCCATCACCTCGCACCTGCCCCATCTCATCGCCTACACCATCGTCGGCACGGCCGACGACCTGGCCGGCCATCTCAACAGCGAGGTGTTGCGCTTCGCGGCCGGCGGCTTCCGTGACTTCACGCGCATCGCCGCCTCCGATCCGACGATGTGGCGCGACGTGTTCGTCAACAACCGCGAGGCGGTGCTCGAGGTGCTGGCGCGCTTCCAGGAGGATCTGTTCTACCTGCAGCGCGCCATCCGCTGGGGCGAAGGCGACAAGCTGTTCGACCTGTTCACGCGCACGCGCGAGATTCGCCGCGCGCTGATCCATCTCAATCAGGCGTGACGACGACGCACGACGCGCGGCCGCGCTGGGTGTTCGGCTACGGCTCGCTGATGTGGAAGCCCGGCTTCAAGACGCCGGAAACCCGCAGCGCGCGCCTGCACGGCTGGCACCGCGCTTTCTGCATCTACTCCGAGCACTATCGCGGCACGCCGGCCAAGCCCGGCTTGATTCTGGGCCTTTTGCCCGGCGGCACCTGTCGCGGCATTGCCCATCGCCTGCCGGCCGACCGCTACGAGGCGGTGCGGCGCTACCTGATCCGTCGCGAGATCGACAATGACGGGGTCTACCAAGAGACGATCCGTCCGATCCGCCTCGACGACGGCCGCATCGTGCCGGCGCTGGTCTATCTCGCCGACCGCAAGCACCGGCAATTCGCCGGCAAGCTGCCGCTTGCCAAGGCGGTCGCCCTGGTCGGGCAGGGACGCGGTGTCACCGGCAGCAATCTCGACTATCTGCGCAACACCGTGGCCCATCTCGCCGAGATGGGCCTGCGCGACCGGGCGCTGGAGAAGCTAGCTAGCCGCGCGGGGCGTCGCCGTTGAATACGGCGCGCGCCACGAAACCCAGTTCGTCGCGTGCCTGCTCGACGCTGAGACCGAGCCGCTCACGCAGCACCACCCAGCTCTCGGGCGCGAGCGCCATGGCAAGCGCGTTCAAGGTCCGCTCGCGCGCCTCGGCCGGCATGACCACCAGTTCGCGCTCGAACCAAGTCGCGACCTGCTCGCGGTTGGTCGAGTACATCTGCACCACCATGTCGGACGCCTCGCCGGAGCGGCGCTGCAGCGTCTCGACAAACGTCCACATCGGCAGCAACTGCTCGCCGCGGTTGGCGCACTGCTTGACGAAGGCTGCGATGCGCTCGTCGAGCGGCAAGGCGGCGGCGAGGTCAGGCATCTCGCCGACCAAGGCCGCCATCACGCGACCAAGCACCGCGACGTAGAGCTCGGCGGTGTCGGCGAAATGCTGAAAGACGGTACGCGCCGACACCCCCGCCATCTTGGCGATGTCACGCACGATCGGCGCTACCTGGCCGGCCAGCGCCAGGGCCAGAGCAGAAGCGACGATCGCTTCACGGGTGCGCGCGACGCGGTCGCCGCGGCCGGCAGGCAGCGACTGTGACGGTCGGACAAAGGCTTCAGCATCCATGCAATGGACTCCAAACGAGCCGGAAGTGATAAGGCGGCTGACAAAACACGCGCAGGTATCGCGTCGATCGGCCCGCCGCG
>VGCQ01000157.1 GCA_016870055.1 Alphaproteobacteria bacterium
AGGCGCCGGCCACGACGAAGCTGAGCTTCCAGGCGAGATTGAAGACATCCTGCATGCCGGTGTTCATGCCCTGGCCACCAGCCGGGCTGTGGATGTGGGCGGCATCGCCCGCCAGGAAGACGCGGCCGCGGCGATAGTCCTTGACCTTGCGCTCGTTGATACGGAAAGCCGCCAACCAATGCGGGTCCTTGATCGCAAGGTTCGGGCTTCCCCGCAGGCTGATCAACCCTTGGATCTCTTCCAAGGTCGGGTCGGCATGCCTGCCGTCGCCTGCCGCCGGGCCGAGGTCAGCAATCATTCGCCAACGGCCTTTGCCCATCGGAAAGAAAGCGAGAATCCCGTCCTTGTGCCAATAGATGTACAAACGGTCTTCGCTCGGCAGGCCGCTGATCTGCCCGTCGGCCAGGTACCAGTCGCTGAGCTGCGTCGTGCCTTCGAACGCAACCCCCAGACCGTGCCGCACTGTCGAGTGGGCGCCATCGCAGCCGATCAGCCAATCGGCCGAAAGCGTCTCGTTGCCGCCGGCAGCCTTGCGCAGCTGGGCTTCGACTTTGCCTCCCTTGTCGACGAACCGCTCGAGCGAGACGGTGCGCTCGACCTTTACGCCGCGTTTCTCCAGTTGCTCCTCCAGGACGCGCTCGGTCTCGCTCTGGGGAATCATCAAGGCATAAGGAAATCGACTGTCGATGCCGTCGAAGCTCGGTCGGCCGATGACCTCTTGGCCGGTCGAGATCTGCGCGCCGTGACATTGTACGCCGCCGGCCAGGAAGCCATCGACGAAACCCGCCTGGTCGAGCAGCTCCAGGGTGCGGGGCCACAGCACCAGGGCCTTCGACTTGTCGGTTCGCTGTGCCGCGGTATCGACGATCCGCACCGAGACGCCGTAGCGGGCAAGTTCGTTGGCCATGGTCAGGCCGACCGGGCCTGCGCCTGCGACGAGAACGCTCACCATTGGAAAAACCTCCGCTATGACTACAACGCCTTCAGTGCCATCAACACGTCGTCGACGTGACCGGCCACTTTCACCTTGTGCCAGGTCTTGACTACCGTGCCGGTCTTGTCAATCAGGAAGGTGGCGCGCTCGATACCCATGTACTTGCGGCCATAAAGGCTCTTCTCGACCCAAGTGCCGTACTTTTCGCAGATTTTGCCGTCTTCGTCGGAAACCAAGGGAAAGGTGAGCCCGTATTTCTTCTTGAACTTGTCGTGTCGTTCGACGCTGTCCTTGGAGACGCCGACGACTTGCGCTTTGAGCTTGCCGAAGTCGGGCAGGGCATCGCGAAAGCCGCACGCTTCAGCGGTGCAGCCCGACGTGTCGTCCTTGGGGTAGAAGTAGAGCACCACCGGCCGGCCACGCAGCTCGGACAGCTTGAGCTTCTTGCCGCCGTCGGTCCGCGCCGCGAAGTCCGGCGCCTTCTTGCCTTCCTCGACACTCATGGTCCTGTCTCCTTGTCGGTGCCGCGAGGTTGCCAACCCGCCGCACGCGCCGGCTCCTCGACGATGCGCCGGTATATAGCACGCGCCGCCGCAGTCTCGGCCTCGATGCGGGCGCGCAGTTCGGGGAGATCGGCGGCGCCTTCGGTCGCGGCAATGAGGCGCCGTTGGCCCTCGGGAGCCTTGGTCTCGCCGAACGACGCCTCATCGCCGTCGAGCGTCAACCGGAGCAAGCTCTGCACGTCGGACAGGAGCGTTCGCACGGCGCGCAGGCGTCGGCTGTCCTCGGCGTCGATGAGACCTGCGTCGGCGACGCGGCGCAGCATCTCGGCTGGATGCGGGTCGAGCAGATCGGGCCGATCGGCGGCATGACGCAACGCGAGGTATTGGGCGACGAAGTCGATGTCGAACAGGCCGCCCGGCAGGTGCTTGAAATCCCACGGGCTCTTGGGCGGCGCGTGTCGGGCGATACGGTCGCGCATGTCGGCGACATCGCGCACCAGGGCCGCCGCGTCTCTCGGTCGGCGGAGCGTGTCCGCGATGATGTCGCACAGACGTTGTGCCAGGGCAGGCGGGCCATGAATGACGCGGGCGCGCGTGAGCGCCATGTGTTCCCAGGTCCAGGCGGACTGGGCGTGATAGCTCTCGAACCCCTCCAGGGAATTGGCCAACGGGCCGGCGCGACCGGAGGGGCGCAGCCGCATATCGACCTCATAGAGACCGCCTTCATTGGTGTGGGTCGTGAGCGCCGTTACGATCTTGGCGCTCAATCGCGTGTAGTACTGGATCGGCGCCAGCGGCTGGCGGCCATCCGACGCGTCGAGACCGGGCGGGATGTCGTAGGCGAAGATCAGGTCGAGATCCGAGGTCGCCGACATTTCCCGGCTGCCGAGCTTGCCCAATCCCAGCACGGCCAGTCGTTGACCTTGGAAGCCGCCGTGCAGTTCGGCGAAACCGCGTTCGACTCGATCGCACAATGCGGCGATCGTTGCCGAGGCAACATCGGAGTAGGCCTCGCCGGCTTGCGCCGGCCGGACGATCGATTTCAGCTGCTGCACGCCGATCTGGAAGCGCCGGTCGTTGGCCCATCGCCGCGCCAAGTCGAGAACGTCCTGCTCGTGATCGATCGGCGAGAGCTGGCTGGCGAGGTCGGCTTCGAGATCGGTCGCTGGAGGCAGGGAGCGGTAGAAGGCCGGCGAAAGCACCGAATCGAGCAGGATCGTCCGCCGCGCCAGCTGGGCGGCGAGGCCGGGCGCGCTGCCCATGACGGTCGCCACCAGCTCGAGCAACGCCGGATTGGACTTGAACAGCGAGAAGAGTTGGACGCCGGCCGGCAGGTTGCCGAGGAACCGGTCGAAATTGAGCAGCGCCTGGTCGGGTGCCGCCGTCGCGCCGAGCGCCTTGAGGAGGCCTGGCATCAACTCGGTCAACAGCTCGCGCGCGCGCGCTGTCGCCGTCGAGCGGAACCGGCCGTGATGCCAGCGTCGCACGATGCCCGCTGCCGCCGCCGGATCGCGAAAGCCGAGTGCGCCAAGCGTCGTCAGTGTCCCTGGATCGTCGTCGGTGCCCGTGAACACCAGGTTGCCGCCCGGGCCGGCAAGGCTCGGCGCCTCCTCGAACAAGCGAGCGTAGTGACCTTCGACGCAATGCAGTCGATCGAGCAACTCCCTCTGGAAGGATTGGGCGTCGGCGTAGCCCAGGAAGGTCGCGATGGCTGCGATACCGGCCTCGTCGTCGGGCAGGCTGTGTGTTTGCCGGTCGTCGACCATTTGTAGGCGATGCTCGACCCGACGTAGAAAGCCATAGGCCTCGATCAGTTCGTCGGTGACGGCCGGCAGGACGTGGCCCGCGGCACTCAAGGCTCGCAGCGCCTGGCAGGTGGAGCGGTGGCGCAGCGCCGGATTGCGGCCGCCGAAGATGAGCTGCTGCGTCTGGGCGAAAAACTCGATCTCCCGAATGCCGCCACGGCCAAGCTTGATGTTGTGGCCGAGCACCTTGACGGCGTTGCCGCCGCGATGGGCGTTGATCTGTCGCTTGATCGAATGGATGTCGTGGATGGCTGCGAAGTCGAGGTGCTTGCGCCAGATGTAGGGGGTGAGCCCGCCGAGGAATGCCTGGCCGACCGCTCGATTGCCGGCGACCGGATGGGCCTTGATCATCGCCGCGCGTTCCCAGTTCTGTCCGACGCTTTCGTAGTAGAGCTCGGCGGCCTGGACCGACATCGCAAGCGGTGTCGATCCCGGATCGGGTCGCAGCCTGAGGTCGGTGCGGAAGATGTAGCCGTCCGCCGATACCTCCGACATCAGTTGGACCAGCATGCGCGCTCCGCGGACGAAGTGGCGCGACAGCTGCTCATTGCCGGCAAGGCTGGGCGCGTCGCGGTCGTAGAGCAGGATCAAGTCTATGTCGCTCGAGTAGTTGAGCTCGCCGGCGCCGAGCTTGCCCATGCCCAGAACCGTAAGGGCAGCGGCGTCCGGGTCGTTGCCGATGGCGAGCTGACCATCGCGCGCGAGCTGTAGCAGGATCGCGTTGGTGAGCACCTCGAGGCAAGCCGAAGCAAAGGCGCTCAAGGCGCCGGTGATGCGGTCGAGTGGCCAGACGCCGGCGATGTCGGCGACGGCGATCGCGAGGGCGACACGCTGCTTTAGGCGGCGCAAGGTCGTTGCGACGATAGCGGGCGGCGTGCCATCGCGCGCTGCGCCGCGTGCCGCCGCCAGTTCCTGGTCGAGGTCGCTCTCGACGCCGTCCGGTCCGCGGCGCCATAGATCGGTCACAAAAGCCGGGTTCTGTAGGGCTGTCTCGGTCAAATACGGGCTGTTGCCGAACAGGGCGTCGAGCAGCGCGACCTCCGCCGGGCTGTCGGGGCGCGCGGCTTTCTCGGTCCACCGCATCCAGGCTACATCTCGACGCTCCGTGTCGTGCGGTCGCGGCAGGCGTACGTTGGAAAGCCAAGACATGCGGTGCGGCGGTCGGTTAAGTTGTCGAAACCCGGCGGCACGCTTGCCCAGCCATGCCGCCATCGTCAAGCAACGGGAAGTATCGGTCGTTGGTCAAGCGAACGTATCGGCTGTTCATGAGGGTGATCGTCGGCATGGTCCTGATCACCGCAACGCTCGCCACGGCGGCGGTGTTGCGCCTGATGGACGGGCCGGTCAGCTTGGATTTCCTCAAGGATCGGATCGCCCGAGCAGCCGACGTGCCGGGCAATGACATCAGGCCCCAATTCGACCATGTCGCCCTGGATTGGAGCGACCCGCGGCTGCCGTTGCGCGTGGTGTTCACCGGACTGCGCTTCGTGAAGGGAAAGGACCAGGTCATCGCGACGGTGCCCAGCGTGTCGGTCACCTTCGATTTCCGCGGGGTCATGAAGGGCATGCTCCTGCCGACCACGATCACCATCGAGGGGCCAGCCATCGAGGCCGATATCGCCCGTGAAGGCGGCATGCTGCGCCGCATCTTCACCGATCCGAGCGCCAAGTCGCAGGGCGAGGCTGTCGCCATTTTCGTAGAGCAGCTTTTTGCCGAGCCCAACTACGATTCACTGATCGGCCAGCTCGACATGATACAGATCGAGCGCGCCGAGGTGACCTTGCGCGATCTCAAGACCGGCTTGACGTGGGTCGCCCCGGCGGCGCGCGGCCGGCTGAAACGGGACGCCTCGGGCGTCATCATCACCGCATCGGCGCGCGTCACCGGAGAAGCCGGTAACTTTGTCGACGTCTCTCTGTCGGGGGTCTATGCCCGCGACCGTAGCCGCGTCTCTCTGGACGCGGCGGTGGACGGCATCAAGCCGTCGATGTTCGCCGACCTGTCGCCCGATATCGCGTTGCTGCGCGGCGTCGACATCGCGTTGGCCGGCCGGCTGCACATCGAAGCCGACGGCCATGGCGACGTACGCAGCATCGACATCGAGGTCGTGGGCGGCAACGGGCAGGTGACGCTGCCCGGCGTGCTGCCGGCGACGCATCCGGTGAAGTCGGTCAGCGCCCATGTGACGGTCGATGCCGCGACGCATACCGCGAAGATCGAGGGCATCGACCTCGATTTCGGTGCCGCCAGGGTTTCGATCACTGGCGTCGGCGAGAGGAAACCGGAAGGACAGGTGTTTTCGGGGCGTGCCGAGGTTCGTCACATCCCGGTCGATCGTTTGGGCGACTACTGGCCGCTGGAATTCGCTGCCGGCGGTCGCGAGTGGGCTCTCGCCAACCTCAGCAAGGGCGAGATCGATGTCGCCGCCGAGTTCGCCTTGAGCGCGGCGGGCAACGATCTCGCCGAGATCAAGGTCGATCGCATGGTGGGGTTGATCGACTATCAGGGCATGACGGTGCGTTACATGCCGAACATGCCGGAGCTTCAGGGCGTGTCGGGCACGGCGCGCTACGAGGGCGGAAGCCTTCGCTTCGATGTGGCGACGGGCAGTGCGGTCGGGTTGAAGACGACCGGCACCGTCGTCGAGTTGACCGATCTCGACAAGCCGCCCCCACAAAATGCGACCATCCGCATGCCGATCGCCGGCTCGGCGCCGGACGTCATTCGTTTCCTGGCCAGACCCAAACTTGGCCTGCCCAAGGATGTCCTGTTCGATCATCGACGGCTGGGCGGCGAGGTCACCGTCGACCTGTCGTTGGCATTTCCGCTGCTCAACGCGCTGACCGTCGCGGAACTCGACATCAAAGCCGACGCCACTCTGACGAACTTCTCGCTGAAGGGCGCCATCGGCGACGTCGACCTGACCGAAGCGACGGTGCGCGCCAAATATGCCGGTTCGGAGTTCGATCTGAGCGGCACCGGCAAGCTCGACGGCAATCTCGTCGAGATCGGATGGCGCGAGCTGTTCGGCGCCAAGGCGCCGTTTCGCCGGCGCTACGACCTAAAGGGCACGGTACCGGCCAGCCTGATGGCCAAAGCGGGCTTCCCGCCGGTCGAACCCTATCTGACGGGGCCGATCGCCACGACGCTGTCCTATCAGGTGGCGACCAACGGCAACGGCGACGTGCTCGGCCGATTCGACATCAAGGCGGCGAAGGCCGACGTAGCGCCGCTCACCTGGAGCAAGGACCCGGGCGCCGACGGCGTATTCCAAATGACGCTGAAACTTGCGCCGAACGGCAAGCTCACGACCATCGACTTCGATGCTCGCGCCGCCGGACTCGCCGGCAAAGGAACGATGCGTTTGGCTGGCGACAATGTCCTGCAGCAAATCGCAGTGCAGCAGCTCAAGCTCGGCAAGACCGACATCGCGATCGACTGGAGGCGCGCGCAGGGAGGCGTCGAGGTGTCGTTGCGCGGGCCCACGCTCGAACTGCCGCGCGTGCGCGAGATGATGAAGGCGCGTGATGCGCTTGCAGCCAAGGATCCAGCAAGTCCGGCGGGCGTCGCGCGGACCAGCACAAGAATGACGCTGCAGCTGCAGCAGGTGCTGACCGAACGCGGCACGCTGGGCTATACGAACGGCCGATTCGATTTGGCCGGCGAGCGCATCGCGTCGGCTGACCTGTCGATCGGCGCGGGCAAAGGCTCGACTTTCCGCGTCACGCCGGCGGCTCCCGGCCGCAAGCTCTTCCTCTATGTCGCCGATTTCGGCACGATGCTGCGGGATGCCGGCTGGCTCGACGGCCTGGTCGACGGCTATCTCCACATCGAAGGACAGTACGACGACGCGGCCGCAGGGCAGCCGCTCGACGGCTTCCTCAAGCTCGGCCCTTATCGCCTGCAGAGGGTGACACCCCGACCCAATGTCGGCACCTTGAACTCGACGATCGACGGACTGAACCGCGCCGGCAACGCCTTGCAGCAGTTCGACAATCTGGAAGCCAAGATCACCAAGCAGGGCGACCGCATCCATATCAGGAACGGCCACACCAGCGGCCAGTCGATCGGGCTGACCGCCCAAGGCTTCGTCGACCTTGGAAACGATACGGCGCGGCTGGCCGGCATCGTCGTGCCGGCCTTCGCGCTCAACAACCTTTTGTCGAACGTGCCGTTGCTGGGCCCGCTGCTGACCGGCGGCAAGGATGGCGGCTTGTTCGCCGTCAGCTATCAGCTTTCCGGTCCGCTCGACGATCTCAAGACCGACATCAACATGATGTCGGCGATGACGCCCGGCGCGCTGCGCGAGCTTTTCACCGGCTCGCCCGATGCCGCGCCGCCGCCGCCGCCATCGCCGGAAATGCAGCGCGCGCCGTAGCTTTGCGTCAGGTGGCGCGCACCAGGACGTGACGCTTGCGGCCGGCCGAGAGTTTCAGGGTGCCCGATGAGTCGAGGTCGCCTTCGCCCACCGTGACGGTGTCGGCGGCGATCGGCTTGTCGTTCAGTCGCCCGCCACCGCCTTTGATGAGCTTGCGCGCTTCGTTGCGGCTTTCGGCAAGACCGGCTTCGTGGAAGAGCTCGAAGGCGGCAATGCCGGCGGTCAGCCGGGCGCGCGGCATGCTGACGCTAGGCAGCGTGTCGGCCCGCGCTCCCTCCTCGAAGGTCCGCCGCGCGGTTTCGGCGGCTTCCTCGGCGGCTTTCCTGCCGTGCGCCAGCGCCGTCACCTCGGTCGCCAGCACCTTCTTCGCCTCGTTGACCTCCTGGCCTTTGAGCGCTTCGAGGCGAGCGATGTCGCCGAGCGGCAGGTCGGTGAAGATCTTCAAGAAGCGCCCGACGTCGGCATCCTCGGTGTTGCGCCAGTACTGCCAAAACTCGTACGGGCCGAGGCGGTCGGGATTGAGCCACACCGCGCCGCCCGCCGTCTTGCCCATCTTGGCGCCCGAGGCGGTCGCCAGCAGCGGCGAGGTCAGGGCGAACAACTCGGCGCCGGCCATGCGCCGGCCGAGGTCGGCGCCCATCACGATGTTGCCCCACTGGTCTGAGCCGCCCATCTGCAGGATGCAGCGATGGCGCTTGTGCAACTCCACGAAGTCGTAGGACTGCAGGATCATGTAGTTGAATTCGAGGAAGGTGAGCGGCTGGTCGCGCTCCAGTCGCAGCTTGACCGAATCCATGGTCAGCATGCGGTTGACCGAGAAGTGTCGACCGACATCGCGCAGCAACGGAATGTAGAGCAGCGTGTCCAGCCACTCGGCATTGTCGACCATCAGTGCGTCGGTCGGGCCGCTGCCGAACGAGAGGTAGTTGGCGAAGCTCTTCCTGATGCTTGCCATGTTGGCGTCGATCTGCTGCGGCGTCAGGAGCTGGCGCGTCTCGTCCTTGCCCGACGGATCGCCCACCTTGGTCGTGCCGCCACCCATCAAGGCGATCGGCTTGTGGCCGGTCCGTTGCCACCAGCGCAGCAGCATGATCTGCATGAGATGGCCGATATGCAGCGAATCGGCGGTGCAGTCGAAGCCGATATAGGCGGTGCGGACGCCGCTCGCGAGCAGCTCGTCGAGACGTGCGGCGTCGCTGCACTGATGCACCATGCCGCGCTCGTGCACGATCCGCATGAAATCCGACTTGAAGCCCGCCATCTCTTTGCTCGGCGATTTGTCCGTGGAGGGCGGCGGGTGTAACACGGGGGCCGCGCGACCTCAACGGACCTCGCCGGCCATGCCTTCGCCTTTTCTGCGTGCCTTGGGGCTGATGAGCGGCACTTCAGTCGATGGTGTCGATGTCGCGTTGATCGAAACGGACGGCGAGCGGCTGGGCTCGTTCGGCCCGTTTCTGACCGTCCCGTACGATGACGAGGCGCGCCGGCTGATCCGAGCGGCCTTCGGCGCGGACAAGCCGAATGAAGCGACGTTGGCCGCCGAGCGGGCGGTGACGGAGGCCCATATCGCGGCCGTTCGGTATTGGTCGCGGCACAGCGGCACGGCGCTGTCGATGGTCGATGTCGTGGGTTTTCACGGCCAGACGATTACGCATCGGCCCGAGCGCCGCTTCACTTGGCAGATCGGCGACGGTGCGGCACTCGCGCGGGCGGTCGGCGTGCAAGTCGTGAGCGACCTGCGCAGTGCCGACGTGAAGGCGGGCGGGCAGGGCGCACCGCTGGTGCCGATCTACCATGCCGCCTTGGCGCGGGACTTGGCCAAGCCGCTGGCGGTCGTGAATATCGGCGGCGTCGGCAACGTCACCTGGATCGGCGCCGACGGCGCCCTGCTGGCCTTCGACACCGGGCCCGGCAACGCGCCGATCGACGATTGGTGCATGCGGCGCGCCGGGCTGTTGTTCGACCGCGACGGTGCGCTCGCTGCCGCCGGCAAAGTCGACCGCGCGCGCGTCGAGCGCTTCAGCGAGCATCGCTACTTCACGATGAAGCCGCCCAAGTCGCTCGATCGCGGCGACTTCGGGTACAGCTGGGCCGAGGGCTTGAGTGTGGTCGACGGTGCCGCGACGCTCACTCGCGGGACGGCGCGCGCCGTTGCGCTTGCGGCGCGGCACTTTCCGGCGCCTGTCGCTCTATGGGTCGTTTCCGGCGGCGGGGCGCGCAATCCGACTTTGCTCGAGGCGATCGGCGAGGAAACGCGCGGCCGGGTGGTGACGGCGGACAGTCTCGGCTGGCACGGCGATGCTCTGGAAGCACAAGCTTTCGCCTTTCTCGCCGCGCGTTCCTTGCGTGGCCTGGCGATCTCGTTTCCCGGAACGACCGGGGCGCCGCGGCCGCTGACGGGCGGCCGGTTGGACGAGCCTTAAGGTTCCTTGTTGCTGGTCGCCCGGCCCGGTGGATTGACCAGGCATTTGGCGACGTACTTGTCGACATCGACCGCGAGCTTGTCGAGCGAATCATGGAAGAAGTGGTTGGCGCCCTTGATGGTGCGCGCCTCGACCGTGATGCCCTTTTGCAGCGACAGCCGCGCCACCAGCTTCTGGATGTCGGCGAGTGGCACCACTTCGTCCTTCTCCGCGCCGACGATCAGGCCGGAGGACGGGCAGGGCGCCAGGAAGGCGAAGTCGTAGGAGTTGGCGGGTGGCGCCACCGAGATGAAGC
>VGCQ01000158.1 GCA_016870055.1 Alphaproteobacteria bacterium
CCGCCAAGCCGTCGACGACACTGCCCAGCGCCTCGTAGTCGACATCGATCAGTTCCGCCGCCTCGCGCGCGATCTCCGCGCTGTCGGCCACCACAAACGCCACCGGGTCGCCGACGTGGCGGACCCGGCCGGCCGCCAGCGCCGACCGCGGCGGCACGATCAATGGCTTCACGGCCGCCAGGCACGGCATGTGACCGAGGCCGGCTGCCGCCAGATCGGCATGGGTGTAGATCGCGCGAACGCCGGCCAGCGCTGCTGCGTGCGAGACCTCGATCCTTTCGATCACCGCATGGGCATGCGGCGATCGCAAGACGTGGCCGTGCAGGCAATCGTGCGCCGCAATATCGGCCAGATAGCGGCCCTGGCCGATCAGGAAGCGCCCGTCCTCGCGGCGGAGCATCGACCGGCCAATCAACTGCTCGCGACTGCTATTGCCCATGTCGTCCCACCCGATAAGCTTCCGGGCAACTCCTTGGAGGACTCACCCATGATCGACCTGCACTACTGGCCCACGCCCAACGGCAAGAAAGTCACCATCCTGCTCGAGGAATGCGGCCTGCCCTACAAGATCGTACCCGTGAACATCGGGCGCGGCGATCAGTTCGGCAAAGAATTCCTGGAGATGAACCCCAACCATCGCATGCCGGTCATGGTCGACCACGAACCCAAAGGCGGCGGCAAGCCGATCGTGGTGTTCGAATCGGGTGCCATCATGATGTACATCGCCGAGAAGGCCGGGAAGTTCTATCCGCAGGACCTGCGGACGCGCTACGACGTGAATCAGTGGATGATCTGGCAGATGGCCAACCAGGGTCCCAAGAGCGGCGAGTGCGGCCATTTCCGCCGCGTCGACCAGACCAAGGAGGGCGATCAGAAGTATGCCATCACGCGCTTCACCGACGAGGTCAACCGGCTTTACGGCGTGTTGAACAATCAACTCTACAAGCAGCGCCATCTCGCGGGCGATCAGTACACCATCGCCGACATGATCTGCTATCCGTGGACCATCAACTGGAAGTTCCAGGGCCAGGACATTGAGGAGTTCAAGTACTTCAAGCGCTGGTTCGAGGAGCTGGGCGCCCGGCCGGCCGTGCAGCGCGGCATGGCAGTCGGCGCCGATCTCTCGGTCGACAACACCAAGCTGCCGCCCGACGAACAGGCCCGCATCCGCAAGATGCTCTACAACCAGCGCGCCAGGCCGGTGCCGGCCTAGCCCTCGTTCAGTCGCGGAGTGCCACGGCGGCCGGCCGAGCCCGATCGGTGCGTCGCTGTGGCCGCTGCGAGCGGTTCGGCCGAAGGCCATGAGACATCGTTGGCATGACACTGCCACTGCATTGAAGGAACTGCTGCAACGCAGGCTTGCCTCTGCGGCGCTGGTGCAGCGGACCTCGGCTGTTATTGTGCATCGATGAGCAACAGTACCCTGGCGGCGGAGCCGGCGGCCGCCACGCACGCGGCGCCCGCCGCCTCAACGACGACGACAGGTGCCGCCAACCATACTACTTTCGCGGTGATCCTCTCGCTCAGCTTCTGCCATCTGCTGAACGACATGATGCAATCGCTGGTGCCGGCGCTCTATCCCATCCTCAAGGAGTCCTACGCGCTGAGTTTCAGCCAGATCGGCCTGATCACCCTCGCCTTCCAGTGCACGGCCTCGATGCTGCAGCCGGTGGTCGGTCTCTACACCGACAAGAAGCCGCAACCCTACTCCCTGATGGTCGGCATGGGCTTTACCCTGGTCGGTCTGCTGCTGATGTCACGCGCCGACTCCTATCCGCTGATCCTGCTTGCCGCGGCGCTGATCGGCATGGGCTCGTCGGTCTTCCATCCCGAAGCGTCACGGGTGGCGCGCATGGCGGCGGGCGGTCGCTACGGCCTCGCTCAGTCTCTGTTCCAGGTCGGCGGCAACATGGGCTCTGCGGCAGGCCCGCTGTTGGCCGCCTTCATCGTCGTGCCGCATGGCCAGCACAGCATCGTCTGGTTCTCGGCCGCCGCCCTCGTGGCCATGGTCGTGCTGTTCCAGGTCGGCGCCTGGTATTCCCGCCGGCGGGCAGCGCAGAAGCCCGTCGTTCGCGGCAAGACGATGACCGCGGCGACGATCCCGACCCTGTCGCGCGGCCGTGTCGCCGTCGCCGTCGCCATCCTGGTCGCGCTGCTGTTCTCCAAGAATGTCTACAGCGCGAGCCTCGGTTCGTACTTTACCTTTTATCTGATCGCCAAGTTCGGCATCGGCGTGCAGGCTGCACAATTCTACCTGTTTGCCTTCCTGGTCGGCATTGTTGCCGGCACCATCGCCGGCGGCGCTGTCGGCGACAGGGTCGGGCGCATCCCGGTGATGTGGTTCTCGATCCTGGGCGCGCTGCCGTTTGCGCTGATGCTGCCCTACGCCAACCTGTTCTGGACCGGCGTGCTCGCCGTCGCCGTGGCGATGATCATGGCCTCGGCCTTTTCCGCCATTCTGGTCTACGCCCAGGAGCTGGTGCCGGGACGGGTCGGGCTGGTGGCCGGGATGTTCTTCGGCTTTTCCTTCGGCCTGGGCGGCCTGGGCGCCGCGGCGCTGGGCGAGCTTGCCGACTGGACCAGCATCGAAACGGTCTACAAGGTGACGCCCTTCCTGCTGCTGCTCGGCGGGCTGACGGCCTTCCTGCCGCGCCAGCCCGGCGAGCCGCGCAACTTGCATAAGATGTTGGCCGGTAGCCCATCATGATCCTGGGCCTGTCGCTGGACACGTTTACCTTCCTGCACGTCGTTGCCAGCTTGATCGGCATCATGACCGGCTTCGTCCTCGTCGCCCTGATGCTGCACAGCGCCCCTTTGGCAGGCTGGAACGGTTTCTTTCTGGTCTCGACCGCGTGGACCAGCATCTCCGGCTTCCTGTTCCCGACGCCGATGCTGGTGGCGGCGCACGTCCTGGGGGCGATCTCCCTCGTGGCCTTGGCGGCCGCATCGCTGGCGATCTACGGCAGACGCCTCGCAGGACGGTGGCGGTCGACCTACGTCGTCGGCGCGCTCGTGGCGCTCTATCTCAACACCTTCGTCTGCATCGTGCAGTTGTTCGACAAGTTCGCCTACCTGAACCGCCTCGCCCCGACCGCGACGGAGCTGCCCTATGTGTTGGCACAGGTCGTCGTCCTGGTCGTGTTCATCGTTGCGGGCGTCGCGGCGGTCCGGCGCTACCGCCCTCTGCCGTAGCTCTACGATCGATCGCGCCGCGCCAGGGCGGCTTCGAAGGTTCGCTTCATGCGCGCGGCATCGGGCATCATGCCGGTGAAGTGCCGGAAGGCGTCGACCGCCTGGTGCACGCACATGCCGCCGCCGTTCATGGTGCGACAGCCCTTGTTCCGGGCGGCCAGCACGAACTCGGTGTCGATCGGCGTGTAGATGACGTCGGCAACGAAGTGCCGCGGCTCGATCAGGGATACTGGCAGCGGCAGACCGCCATAGCCGGTCATCCCCACGGGTGTCGCGTTGACGATGCCCGCGACACCGGCCGCAGCACCCGCCGCGTCGGCGAGAAGCTCGCAGCGGCCGGCGCCGAATCGCTTGGCGAGATCGCTGCACAGGCCGGCCGCGCGCGCTCTGTCCTGGTCGTAGATTCTCACCGTCGCGACGCCCAACGCCATCAAGGCGACGGCCACTGCGCGACCGGCGCCTCCGGCGCCCAGCAGCAGCACCGACTTGTCGCGCGCGGTATCGCTGCCCAGCGCTTCGACGAAAGCCTGGCGAAAGCCCGAGCAGTCGGTGTTGTGCCCGGTAGCGCGGCCCGCCGTGCCGAACACCACCGTGTTGACCGCACCGATCTCGGTCGCTTCCGGCGACACGGCGTCGAGCAACGGCAGCACCGCTTCCTTGAAGGGATGCGTGACGTTGACCCCGGCGAAACCTGCGACGCGAGCCGCGGCCAGCAGATCCTCCAGCCGACGGCCCTTCAAGACCGATGCGTCCATCAGGTGGTAGTGCCCGGCGACACCGGCCGCGGCGAAGGCATCCTCATGCAGAGCCGGCGCCAACGACTGGCCGATATTGGTGCCGATCAGTCCGACTAGCATGCGGGTGGTCATAGGGATGCCTCGCTCATGGTCGTGCCGTCTTGGTTCGCCGCCGATTGATGCCGCAAGCGCGAAGAGCAGTCCATTGTCGCGACACGGCGTTGCTGGAACGGTCGCCCGGCCGGTAAACTACCGTGATGACCACGCGTTCACCTTGGCTTGCGGCGGTATTCCGGGCCTTGACCGAACCGTCGGCGCCTGCCGTCGCCACGCGCCGCCGACTGACGTCGATCGACTTCGGTTACTGCCCAGGCTGCGCCCATTTGCGCGCAGCCGACAGCTCCAGCTGCAACCAGTGCGGCAGCACCGCAAAGGTCACTGCCGACGCTTGACTGCGCTGGCGCGGCGCCGCGTTGCGGCGGCTCGGACGATAGCACCGCGAGTCGGTACGCCGATCAGGCAGCCGTCACGTGGCGGATGCGCGCCTTGGCAAGGGCGGCATTGAACTCGGCGATCTCGCCTTCGACGATCGCCTCGAACTTCGCCACCTCGCTGTCGACCTTGGCCATCACCTGGCGCGACACCTCCGTGGTCTGGGTCGTCGGCGGCCGATCGGCCGTCGTCGCCATGGCAACCATGTCGATCAGCGTGTCGTTGAGGCCCGCCGGGTTGCGCAGCACATCACGCACCGACTTGCGATGCGGGTCGACCATCACGCCTTCGATGGCCGACAGTTTCTTGACGATCGCCGCAGCGCGATTCTTCAACGCCCGTTCGCCCTTGCCGAGATGGCCGCCTGCCTCCTCGAGCTGGCGCTTCATCTTGCGCAGACGGTTGACTGCCTGCTTGAGCTTGGACACCGAGGCGATCAGGTCCCGGTGCAGGGCGAACTGCGCGGCGTACTCGGCCTGCGTCGTCGGCAGGCGCGGATCCTTGACCACCGTAAATTTGGCCGCATGGCTCTTGCCTTTGCCCTTCTCGCCCACGCCGAGCTCGACGCCGTAGGTGCCGGGCACCACTGTCGGGCCCGGCGGGTTCTCCGGATCGGGCACCAGCGGCTTGGGCCGGGGTGGCGCCAGGCCATAGTCGAGCTTGGTCGGGCCGGGATACTTCATGTCCCAGACGTAGCGGTTGAGACCAGGCTTGGCCGCCGGTCGTCGCGCCGGCGCCAACGCCTCGTCGTTGCTCGTGTACTCGGCGATCTTGCGGCCCGCCGAATCGCGGAAGGTGAGCGTCACCGGGCCCGGTTCCTTGTCCGCCAGCCAATAGTAGACGATCGCGCCGTTGGGCGGGTTCTCGCCGACATCGAGATGCTCGCGGTAGCGCGTGCCGTCGGCCCGTTCGACCATCACGGTGCTGCCGTCGATGCCGAAAGCCGGCCCGTAGGCGATGCCGGTGCGCACATTGGCGCCGGCGCTCCAGTGCAGCTTGGTACGGATCGCCGTGCGCGGCGGGAAGACCCGCGTCGGCCGCCGGCCATCGGCCAGGCCGCGCAACGCCGTGACG
Source organism: Alphaproteobacteria bacterium (assembly GCA_016870055.1). Taxonomy (GTDB): domain Bacteria; phylum Pseudomonadota; class Alphaproteobacteria; order Reyranellales; family Reyranellaceae; genus Reyranella. The sequence goes on from VGCQ01000158.1 coordinate 5,496, forward strand.
TCGTCCAGAATCCAGAACGAGCGGCCGTGGGTGGCCGCGACGAGGTCGCTGTCCTTCAGCTTCATGTCGTAGACCGGCACGTTGGGCAGCCCGCTCATGCGTGTCCAGCTCGCGCCGTCGTCGAGGCTGAAATGGATGCCGGTCTCGGTGCCGACGAACAGCAGGCCCTTGGCGACGGGATCGGCACGCACGACGCGGCTGATCTCGTCCCTGGGTAGATTGCCGTCGATCGACTTCCAGCTCCGCCCGCCGTCGGTGCTCTTGAACAGGTGGGGCCGGTAGTCGGCGAGCTTGTAGCGTGTCGCCGCGAGATAGATCGTGTCGGCGTCGTGCGGTGAGACCTCGACACAGCCGACATAGGCGAGTTCGGGCATCGCCTTGGGCGTCACGTCCTTCCAGCTCTTGCCGGCGTCACGCGTGACATGGACCAGGCCGTCGTCGGTCGAGGCCCAAATCTCGCCGCGGCGATGCGGCGATTCCACGACGCAGGCGCAGGTCGCGTGGACTTCGGCGCCGGCACTTTCGCGGGTGATCGGACCTCCCGAGGCGCCCTGGCGGTTACGCTCGTTCAGGCTGAGGTCGGGCGAGATGCTCTGCCAGCTCATGCCCTCGTCGCGGGTGCGGAACACGCAATTGCCGCCGGCATAGATCGTGCCGGGATCGTGCGGCGAGAACACGATGGGAAAGGTCCAGGCGAAGCGGTATTTCAGGTCCTTGGGGGCGATGCCCGTCGACTCCTCCGGCCAGACGTTCACCAGCTGGATCTGGCGCGTGCGATGGTCGTAGCGCTGCAGCGCGCCGGCACCGCCCGGGCTGGAGCCGATGGCGCCGACATAGACGATGTTGTGGTCGCGCGGGTCGACGGCGATGAAGCCCGATTCGCCGGTACCGGGATAGGAGCAGTCGGCCAGCGTGATGACGCCCCACTCCGAGGCGCTCGGCACCGAAATCGAGGTGTTGTCCTGCTGCGTGCCGTAGACCCGGTAGGGATACTGGTTGTCGACGTCGAGGCGATAGAATTGCGCGGTCTTCTGGTTGTAGATGGTCGACCAGGAGGCGCCGCCGTTGAACGAGACGTGGGCGCCGCCGTCGTTGCCCTCGATCATCCGCGTCGGATTCTTGGGATCGATCCAGAGATCGTGGTTGTCGCCGTGGCGCGTCGTGACCTCGTTGAAGGTCGAGCCGCCGTCGGTCGACTTCCACATCTGCAGGTTGGTCACGTAGACCGTGTCGCCGTGGCCGGGATCGGCGAAGACATGGGTGTAGTACCACGGCCGGTGCATCAGGTCGCGGTTAGGCGACACCATGGTCCAGCGCATCCCGAAATCGTCGGAGCGGTAGAGTCCGGTCTTGTCGCCCACGGCCTCGACCAGTGCCCAGACACGGCCCGAGCGCGCCGGCGAGATCGCTACGCCGATCTTGCCCAGCAAGCCGTCGGGCAGGCCGGGCTTGGTCGAGATCTCCTCCCAGGTGTCTCCGCCGTCGGTGCTGCGAAACAGGCCACTGCCCGGACCGCCGCTGGAAATGTTCCAGAAATTGCGCTTGGCCTCCCAGATCGAGGCGAACAACAGGCGCGGGTTGCCGGGATCCATGGTGAGATCGATCGCGCCAGCGACATCGCTGCGGAACAGGATCCGCTGCCAACTCGCGCCGCCGTCCTTGCTGCGGTAGACGCCGCGCTCGGCGTTGGGTCCGAAAATGTCGCCCAGCACGGCAGCGTAAACGAGGTCGGGGTTCTGCGGATGGATGCAGATGCGGCCGATGAACTTGCTGTTCTTCAAGCCGACATGACGCCACGTGCGGCCGGCGTCGGTCGATTTGTACATGCCGTCGCCGTAGGACACGTCGAGGCGGATCGCGGTCTCGCCGGTGCCGGCGTAGATCACATTGGGATCCGACGGCGCCACGGCGATCGAGCCCACCGCCGAGCTGCCCATGAAGCCGTCGGACACGCAGCGCCAGAACACGCCGCCATCGTCGGTCTTCCAGATGCCGCCGGCGCAGGCGCCGAAATAGAAGGTCATCTTGCTCACCGGATCGCCGGCGACGGCGACGACGCGGCCGCCGCGCGAGGGGCCGATGCAGCGCCACTTCAGGGCATCGAATCCCGGAGCGACAGGCGCGGCGGGTTGGCGAGTTTTGCGAGGCATGTGGGGGATGGACCGTTCTTCCGAAGCAAATGGGAACCGGGACCGTAGGTCATATCTGCTCGCCAACGCAATCGCCGCGACAATCCTACAACCGCCGGCTAGACAGTCCGCCCAGCTGGAATCAGCCGGGCGGACTGTGTCCGGTGCAACAAGCATCGCCCGAGCGCGCAAATCCGATCAGATTGAACCGTGAGCGGTTCAATCTGATCGGATTCCGCTCTATACCGCAGCCGTCGATGCAGTCTGACTGAGAGCCGACACGACGAACGGGCACTCTATGCCGGGTACGACTTCGGCGGCGCCTTCGCCTCGCTCAACGAACATCACGCGAATCTGCAGTTGGCCGGCCTCAAGCTCGATGGCCTCAAGCTCGAGCGTGTCCGCCAGCAGCTACGGCAAAGTCGTATCAGCGAGTGACGCTTCGATGCCGCCTATCCAGGCGTCCATCCAGGCTCTCAAGATCGTCGGATCGTTGGTCAAGGACGGATGGGCCTGCATGGCCAAGCCAAGTCTGTTCTGGAAGGTAACAACGCCGGCCGCCACACGCAGCGCCGAAAACGCTGGCGGACAAAAGACCCACTCGCCCAAGCAGGCCGGCTCCTGGACTTTTTCCTCTGCATCCCATTCGCCGATATTGGAGAACACTCCGATATTCCACTCAGCGGCAAACTGCTCGTGCTTCCACAGGAATTTCTTGATTTCGTGCGAAAGCATGCGGCCGGCCACACAAGCGACATACCAGTTCGCCCAATGCTCCTTGCGCTCCAATGCGGTGAGAACCTTCTTGTGAATCATTTGAATGCCTTCTTCCGCCCGCACCTTGACGCTGACATAGGACACGCAATTGACGGTGTCCGACTTGCGGCTCGCTTCGCCGCGCATGTTCACTGGAAGAAACCACGGCACCTCCGCGGCACGGTCTTGCAAATACGGTCGGATGGCCTGTGTAAGATCCTTCAGCAGCAGTGTGTTCACCGTTATGCCTGCCCGACGACAATGCTGGCGTAGCCGCAGCGTGTCGGCCTTGTCGAAGACATGCCAGGCGATGGGAGGCAAGGATCGAGGACGGGCTTCGGCCGTTGTGCTTTGGGAGAGCTGCCAGTGCAGTTGGCCCCGCCATCGGTCGTACCGCACCACGCGCATCGCCAGGGCTTTGAGGAACGGCGATATCGACGACCTGCCGCCATACTGGAGTTGCGGCAACGCATCGATCATTGCCCCCCGCTCCCGCAGGATTCTGGCGAACCCTCCGATACCGTCGACCTCGGAGTGACTCAAATAGGTCCACTCGGGCGCTGCGGCCCCAGGCGGAATCCAGCCGAAGGGAATGCCGATAAATTCACCCAGCGATTCTCCCGCGGCAAACCACGGTCCAATGGGATCATCCGGTGCCGACTTCGCGTTCACGCGCCGACGCCTGGAAGGATCACCCTCCCGATCCCAGCCGGGCACTCCACGACGTCCCATGACCGTTTCGATTCGCCGGACATCCCCTGATCGTTTCCTACGCTGGCCCAGCAGCGCCTCCGAAGATATCACGCCGAGCCGCATCACGAAGACTTTCGTGGTCCGTTGCAATCTCGGCGCCGTCTGCTGCGCCGCGTCGTTGTGATCGAAGGCATCGGCGACCGAGTTGCCGATCTGGTCGGCATCCAGAAAGCGATCGCCGCGATGGACCTGCTGAACGATTACCTGCTCTTCACCGAAAACCCTTTGCCGCTGTCGCTGCCGCAGCGGCGAGGCCGAAATCGGGATAGCGCTGCTTCCACTCGGCGATCAGCGCCGAATTGTCGTGATCCCAGGGATGGAAGGATGGCCGATAGTAAGAGAAGTACAGCTTCCACGGAATGACTTCGCGCATCAGGCCGAAGATGTTGCGGCCGAGGAAGCGCTTGGCGTCGGCCGCGGTCGTGGACGCGATGGGCTCGGCCGGCGCCTTGCGGCGGCCCCAGCCGAGCACGATCGCGCCGAGCGGCAGCATCACGAACAGAAAGAGCGGCGTCGCCAGCAGCATGCCGACGACCCGATTGAGGTAGCTCACCGATCCGGTGCCGAGCACGGCGGTATGGACGTCGAAGCACACCGACTTGTGCTCGGTCTCCTCGGCGGCGTGCCACAGCCACGTCTCGGCAACCGGCTGCGGCACGATCTCGCGGAAATCGTCGGGATAGCGCAGCAGTGTGTCGGCAGCCATCGAGGTGAAGTGCTCGAGCGCGCTCGACAGCGACAGCCGGAACCAGCGCGGCAGGCGGCCGAGCACTCGGAAGGTGGCGATACTGACCTGCTCGGCGCGCCGGCAGTGCGGATGATGGCGGGCCAGCATGGCGTTGCAATCGACATGGACCTTGTTGTGCATCGCTTCCTGATAGATGAAGCCGCGCACTTGCTCGCGCAGGACCGGGTCGCTCACCCGGTCCTGGTAGTCGCGCACGGCGGCGATGAAGAAGCGCTCGGTCGGGGGAAAGGCGAGCGAGGCGGCATTGAACATCACCTCGAGCGGCCCGCCGGCGGGGAACCACGGGCCAGCCGGCACGTCGTCGAAATCTACCTCGACTTTGCGGCGAATGATGGTGGTGGGAGCCGACGGCATGCTTCGAATCGGGTCGGGCGGCTTTCACTATGCGATGGGCGTGATGCCCACCAAAGCGCTCTATCCGGCCTGCAAACACCGGGTTTTGTCCAGCCGACCGG
>VGCQ01000159.1 GCA_016870055.1 Alphaproteobacteria bacterium
CGTGCTGTTGTGGTGCGCAGTGCTGCTGGCGGTGGCGTCGTCGCTGTTCTTCTACGGCCTGCTCACGCTGATCGAGCGCGCCGCCTATGCGAGGTTCGGCTGATGCCCGCCAAGCGCCCGCTGCTGCTGCGTCTGGTCGAGGATTATTGGGGGATCCTGCTGCTGCTGTTGGCCTGGCAGGCCTGGGTGGTGATCAACCGATTCAATCCGATCGTCATGCCCACACCGGTAGCGGTGCTGGGCGACCTCGCGCGCCATCCCGACGTCTATCTCGGCAATGTCGGCATCACGCTGGCGGTGGCGCTGTTCGGGCTGGTCGCCGGCATGTGGGTTGGCACCGCCCTTGCCATCGCCGCCTGGTTTTCGCCGGTGGCGTCGGGCATGCTGAACCCGCTCACCGTCCTGTTCAGCTCGGTCCCGGTGGTGGCGCTGATCCCGGTGATCGCCCGCCTGTTGGGCTACGACACCTCGACGGTGCTGGCGATCGTCACCATCATCACCTTCTTCCCGTCCTTCGTGTTCGCCTCGTCGGGGTTGCGATCGCTGCCGCCGGGATCGGAGGATTTGTTGCGCGTGCTGGGCGCGTCGCGTCTCCATCTGTTGCTGCGCCTGGCGCTGCCGGCGGCGATGCCCAATCTCGCCATCGCCTTCAAGCTCGCCGCCGCCCACGCCATCCTGGCGGCCATGATCGCCGAGTTCCTAATGGGCACCACCGGGCTCGGCTATCTGTTCGCCAAGACCAAGTCCGACTTCAACACCGAGCAGGCGTTCGGCGCCTCGGCCGTGGCCACCGTGATCTCGGCGGCGGCATTCCTCGGCGCCGGCTGGGTCGAGCGGCGGGTGCGCGAACGCTACACTTGAAGAACGGTCCGCCCAGCTGGACTCGGCTGGGTGGATTCCACTCTGGAATTTCCGCTCTACGCCGCGAAGTTGCCGAATTCCCAGTGACGGCCGGGCGCCGCGGCGAACAGCGCCTTGGTGTAGTCGTCGCGCGGCGAGCCGAACACCTGCTCGGCCGAGCCATACTCGACGACACGGCCCTTGCTCATCACCGCCACGTAGTCGCAGATCTGGGCGGCGACGCGCAGATCGTGGGTGATGAACAGCACCGCCAGGTTCAGTCGCTGGCGGATCTCGTCGAGCAGTTCCAGCACCTGCTTCTGCACCGACACGTCGAGGGCCGAGACCGCTTCGTCGGCGATCAGCAGTTCGGGTTCCATGGCGAGCGCGCGGGCGATGCAGATGCGCTGGCGCTGGCCGCCCGAGAACTGGTGCGGATAGCGGTCGAGCGAATTGGGGTCGAGCCGCACCGTCTCCATCAGCTTGCGGGCGCGGGCCAGCGCCTCCTCGCGCTTGAGGCCGAAATTCATCGGCCCCTCGATGATGAACTCGCCCACCGTGATGCGCGGGTTCATCGACCGGTAGGGGTCCTGGAAGACGATCTGCACCTTGCGGCGATGCGGGCGCAGCCTGCTCGGCGTCATGGTGGCGATCTCGGTGTCGCCGAGGAAGACCTTGCCCTCGGTGGGATCGATCAGGCGGGCGATGCAGCGCGCCACCGTCGACTTGCCCGAACCCGATTCGCCGACGATGCCCAGCGTCTCGCCCTTGCGGATGTCGAGGTCGACGTCGACCGCCGCTTTGACCACGCGCGCCTTCTGGAAGAAGCCGGCGCCACTGTAGGTCTTGCCCAATTTCTCGGTGCGCAGCACAGTGATGGCGTCCTTGCGCGCCCCGCGATGCTGCGGGTGGATCGACGGCACCGAGGAGATCAGCATCTTGGTGTAGGCCTGCTGCGGCTTCGACAGGATCTGCTCGGTCGGGCCCATCTCCACCAGCTCGCCCCAGCGCAGCACGGCCACGCGGTGGGCGATCTCGGCGACGACGCCGAAATCGTGGGTGATGAACAGCACGCCGGTGCCCTGGCCCTCCTGCAGCTCGGCGATCAGCTTCAGGATCTCGGCTTGCGTCGTGACGTCGAGCGCCGTGGTCGGCTCGTCGGCGATCAGCAGCACGGGATCGAGGACCAGCGCCATGGCGATAATGATGCGCTGCCGCTGGCCGCCCGAAAGCTGGTGGGGATAGGAGGCGTAGATGCGTTCGGGCTCGGGCAGCCGCACGCGATCGAGGATGGCGATGATCTTGGCCTTGCGCTGGGGGGCATCGAGCTTGGTGTGGGTGTTCAGCACCTCGTCGATCTGATCGCCGCAGGTCATGACCGGGTTGAGCGCGGTCATCGGCTCCTGGAAGATCATCGACATGCGCGTGCAGCGCAGTTCGCGCAGCCGCGTCTCGTCGGCCGCCAGGACGTTCTCCCCCTGCAGCAGGATCTCGCCCGAGCTCGGCCTCAGCGCCTTGGCGAGCAGGCCCATGACGGTGAAGGCGATCACCGACTTGCCCGAACCGGATTCGCCGACCAGGCAGACGATCTCGCCGGGGTTGACGGTGAAGTTCACCTTGTCGACGGCGAACTCGCGATCGGCGCCCTTGGGCAGCGTGACGGAGAGATTGCGGACTTCGAGAACCGGTTGCTTGGCTTCACTCATCGATACAAACCATCCGTCGTCCCGACCGGCGCGCGAAGCGCGGAGTGGAGGGACCTTGTTTCAATCACCGAGATCGCGAGCATGGAGAGAAGACCCTTCGGCTCGCTTCGCTCGCTCAGGGCGAACAGGAAGGTGCGATGCTTGGCATCACACCTTCTTGCTCATCTTCGGATCCAGCGTGTCGCGCAAGCCGTCGCCCATGATGTTGATCGCCAGCACGGTGACCGCCAGGAAGATGGCGGGATAGAAGATGTTGTGTGGGAAGACGCGGAACAGCGTGCGACCCTCGGCCATGATGTTGCCCCAGCTCGGGATCTCGGGCGGGATGCCGATGCCGAGGAACGACAGGGCGGCCTCGACCAGGATGGCGGCGGCGGCGAGGAAGGTGCCCTGCACGATCAGGGGCGCCACGGTGTTGGGCAGGATGTGGCGGAACATCAGGATCCAGGTCGGCGTGCCGACCGAGATCGCCCCTTCGACATAGGGCTCTTCGCGCACGGTGAGCACGATCGACCGCACCAGGCGCACGACGCGCGGCACGTCGGGCACGACGATGGCGAACACCACGGTGATCAGGCCGGCTCGCCAGATCGAAACCAGGGCGATCGCCAGCAATATGCCGGGTATCGCCATCAGCCCGTCCATGACGCGCATGATGATGCCGTCGAGCCATCGTATGTAGCCCGAGATCAGGCCGATCACGACGCCGATCGCGACGGCGATGATGGCGACCGACACGCCGACGGCCAGCGACACGCGCGTGCCGTAGATGACGCGGCTGTAGACATCGCGGCCCAGGCTGTCGGTGCCCATGATGGCGACGCGCTTGCCGGTGGTGCCGTCATCCATGCGCATGGTGATCTCGGTGCCCGGCTTCTTGTTGCGCGACGCCGGGTCGATGCGCGTCGGGTTCACGGTGCCGAGAAGCGGCGCCAAGGCGGCGATCACCAGCATGACGAGCAGGATGGTGCCGCCGATGATGACGTTGGGGTTGCGCAGCGCGACGAGCCACAGGCTCTTGCGCTTGGTCGATGCTGCCGCGATCGAGGCGGAGTCGACGAGGTCTTCGGTCGCGACGGTCAATAGCGGATCCTCGGATCGAAAATGGTGTAGCTGATGTCGATCAGCAGGTTGATGACGACGTAGACCACCGAGAACATCAGGATGACGGTCTGGATGGTCGGGAAGTCGCGGCTCAGCACCGCCTCGACGGTGAGGCGGCCGAGGCCGGGCAGCCCGAACACGCTCTCGGTCACCACCGCGCCGCCGATCAGGATGGCGATGCCCAGCCCGATCACGGTCAGGATGGGGACGGCGGCATTGCGTAGCGCATGGCGCATCAGCACGACGCGGTTGGAAAGTCCCTTGGCGCGGGCGGTGCGGATGTAATCCTCGTTCAGGACCTCGAGCACCGAGGCGCGGGTGATGCGCGAGATCAGCGCGATGAAGCCGACCGACAGGGTGAGCGACGGCAGCACCATGCGCTCGAGGAAGGCCCCGAAATTGACGCCGATGCGGGTGTAACCCTGGACCGGCAGCCAGCCCAGCTCGATGGCGAAGATGTAGATCAGGCAGTAGCCGATGACGAAGCCCGGCACCGAGAAGCCCATCACGGCGAAAGCCATCACCAGCCGGTCGAACAGCGAGCCCTGGCGGTAGGCGGCCAGCACGCCGATCGGCACCGAGACCGAGACGGCGAAGAGCAGGGTGCAGGTGGCGAGCGCCAGGGTCGGCTCGACGCGCTGGGCGATCAGTTCGGCCACCGTCTTCTTGAAGAAAAAGCTCTCGCCGAAATTGCCCTGCAGGACATTGCCGATCCAGATTGCAAACTGTGTCCAGATCGGTTCGTTGAGCCCGAGCTTCTCGCGGATGTCGGCGATCTGGTCGGACGTGGCGTTGTCGCCGGCGATCACCGCCGCCGGGTCGCCCGGCGTCAGCCGCAGCATGAGGAACACGAACACCGCCACCACCGTGAGCACGGGGATGATGGCGACCAGACGGCGGGCGATGAAGTCGAGCATTGTTGTCCTAATCTTCCACCGTCATGTTCCCCTCCCCGATCGGGGGAGAGGAGCATGACGCGTCATCCTCACTTCTTCTCGATGTTCCACATCACCGGCACCGGAGCCTTCAGCCAGCCGGTGACGTTGGCGCGACGGGCACCCGGACCGTACCACTGGCCGAGCCAGCCGAACTGGCCGGTTTCCATCGCCCTGAGCTGGATGGCTTCGGCGAGCGCCTTGGCCTTGGCCGGGTCGGTCTCGCGGGCGTAGGAGTCGCGCAGCTTCTCCATCTCCGGATCGGTCGGCCAGCCGAACCACGCCTTGTCGCCGTTGGCGGCGAAGTAGGCGTTGGAGATCGGGTTCAGCGCGTCGGCCGACACCGAGAAGGTGTGGAAGACGTTCCAGCCGCCCTGGTTGGCCGGATCCTTCTTGGTGCGGCGGGTGACCAGGGTCTGCCAGTCCATCGACTGCATGTCGACCTTGAAGCCGCCCTGCTCGAGCAGCGACTTGGTGACCGGCGCGGTGTTGGTCAGCACCGGCAGCGTCGTCGACTGCATCAGTACGATCGGCGTGCCGTCGTAGCCCGCTTCCTTGAGCAGTGCTTTGGACTTCTCGAAGTCGGGCTTGATCAGCATGCCGTTGGTCTTGTCGGACGCATTGGGCGTGCCGCAGATGAAGGCGGCCGGGCAGACCTTGTAGTACTCGGGATCGCCGATGGTCGCTTTCAGGTAGTCCTCCTGGCGCATGGCATGCAGCGCGGCCAGCCGGACCTTTGGGTTGTCGAACGGCTTGACCAGCCAGTTGAAGCGGATGACGAAGACTTGGCCCAGAGGATTCCAGTTCTCGAGCGCCACGTTCTTGTCGGCCTTCAATATCGGCAGCAGATCGTGCGGCGGCTGCTCGATCAGGTCGATCTCGCCGGTGATCAGCGCGTTGACCTGCTGCTGGACGTCCGGCATCTCGATGATCTCGACTCGATCGACCTTGGCGACCTTGCCACCGGCCAGACCCGAGGGTGCCTCGGCGCGCGGCTTGTACTTGGAATTTTTCAGATAGACGTGCCTCTCGCCGGGCTTGGACTCGTTCTTCTGGTAGATGAACGGTCCGGAGCCGACTTGGCTGTCGATCTGCTTGAAGGCGTCGGTCTCGGCGACCGCCTTGGGCATCATGAAGGGCACGTTGGAACTGGGCTTGCCGAGCGAGTCGAGCACCAGGCCGTACGGCTCCTTCAGCACCAACTGGAAGGTCTTGCCGTCGACCGCCTTGAACTCCTTGACGAAGTCCATGAGCTTCAGCCCCATCGTGTCGCGCTTGCCCCAGCGCTGGATGGAGGCGATGCAGTCTTCGGCCGTGACGGGCTTGCCGTCGTGCCATTCCAGCCCGTCGCGCAGGGTGAAGGTCCACACCGTCTTGTCCGGCGAGACCTCGTACTTGTCGACCATCTGCGGCTTGATCGCGTTGTTCTCGTCCATCGCGAACAGCGTGTCGTAGACCAGATAGCCGTGGTTGCGCGTGACATAGGCCGTCGTCCAGATCGGATCGAGGATCGTCAGATTGCCGTTCTGAACGAACTTCAGCACCTTGCCCTGGGCCAGGGCGGGTGATGGGCCGGCGGCGAGGCCAGCCGCCATGATCGCGCCGGCGGCCAGCGCCGCGAACGAGCGCCGCATCGTCTTCATGGATACCTCCTCCAATGGCTTCAAATGACGAGGGAGGCCGGTCGCCACCGGCCTCCCTCAACGACACCTACTTCTTCGAGACGTTCCAGAACACCGTCACCGGCGCCTGGACGACGCCGTCGACGCTGCTGCGGACGGCGAAGGGCGAGTACCACTGGCCGAGATGGATGTGCGTCGGATACTCCGTCACGCGCACCTGGACGGCCTCGGCGATCGCCTTCTGCTTGGCCGGATCGGTCTCCCGGGCATAGTCGTCGCGCAGCTTCTGGATCTGCTCGTCGCACGGCCAGCCGAACATCGCCCTGTCGCAGCCGGCGTTGAAGAAGCCGGCCATCACCGGGTTCAGGATGTCGGCGGCGACCCACGAGGTCAGGAAGGCGTTCCAGCCGCCCTTGTCGTTCGGATCCTTCTTGGTGCGGCGGCTGACCAGGGTCTGCCAGTCCATCGACTGCATGTCGACCTTGAAGCCGCCCTTCTCCATGAGGTTCTTGGCGACCGGCGCGAGGTTGGTCAGCACGGCGAGGTCGGTCGACTGCATCAGCACGACCGGCGTGCCGTCATAGCCCGCCTCCTTCAACAGCGCCTTCGACTTCTCGAAGTTGGAGCCGAGCTTGTCCTCCCAGCCCTTGAACGTCTCGAGCGGCGTGCCGCAGACGAACATCGCCTTGCATTCCTTGTACCACTTCGGATCGCCGATCACCGCGTCGAGAAAGTCCTTCTGGTTGAAGGCGTGGAGCACGGCCTGGCGGACCTTGGGATTGTCGAACGGCTTGTTCAGCACGTTGAAGCGGAAGGTGTACTGGTTGCCGAGCGGATTGGCGCTGATCAGCTTGACGTTGCGGTCCTTGGCCAGCACCGGCAACAGGTCGTGCGGCGGCGATTCGATCATGTCGACTTCGCCGTTCAGCAGGGCGTTGACCGCGGTCTGGTGGTCACCCAGCACGCGCCATTCGACGCGGTCGAGCTTGACCGCCTTGCCGCCGGCCATGCCCGAGACCGGCTCGGCGCGCGGCTTGTACTTGGGGTTCTTGATGTAGACCGTCTTCTCGCCCGGCTTCCACTCGTCGCGCTTGAAGATGAAGGGCCCGGAGCCGATCACGTCCTCGGCCTTGATCTGGGTGTTGGGATCGGTGGCGGCGACCCGCTCGGGCATGATGAACGGCACGTTCGACGAGGGCTTGCCGAGCGACTGCAGCACCAGGCCGTAGGGCTCCTTCAGGACCAGGGTGAAGGTCTTGTCGTTGACCGCCTTCATGTCCTGGACGCGGGCCATCAGCGACTGGCCCATCGAATCCTTGGCGCCCCAGCGCTTGATCGAGGCGATGCAGTCGGCCGCCGTGACCGGCTTGCCGTCATGCCATTCCAGGCCGTCGCGCAGGGTGAAGGTGTAGGTGAGCTTGTCGGCCGAGACGTCGTACTTCTCGACCATCTGCGGCTTCACTTCGAGCTTGTCGTCCATCGAGAACAAGGTGTCCCAGACGAGGTAGCCGTGATTGCGCACGATGTAGGCGGTGGTCCAGATCGGATCGAGAATCTTGAGATCCGAATGCATGACGACGGTGAGCGTCTGCGCCGAAGCCGGCGCCGCGCCGAACATGCCAGCAACGCTGGCTGCCGCGACGACGGTCGCGAGCGATTTCCTCAGATCGAACATACGGTACATCCTCCCAATGGCGCTCGCGTTCCCTGCAAATTTTGCGCCGTTCTACAGCCAGACTAGCAGCCTCCGACCCCCCTCTGACAAGCCGATTCCGGCCGGCCTGATTTCACGGTCGCGGCCGGTTGATCGCCTTTTCCAGCAGTTCGAGCACGCCCTCGGATGCCGCCGTGGCGACGATGTCGCCGAATCCTGCCCAACTGCCCTTGGCGGCAGCCATCGGCACGGGATTGGATTGCTCCAGATCGCCGACATTGCGGCCGGTCGGGTCCTTGACGAACCACTTCACGACCAATTGACCGGTCTTGTCGTCGATGGTCGTCAGGCTGACCGTGCCGACCACGCTGAAGACATCGGCGCCGGGGGCGTCGACGATGACGATCTTGCTCGAGCCCAGCGCGCGGCGCATGCCGGAATAGAGCTGGCGATTGCCGTCGGACGGCGCGCCGGTGACCGGCGCCACCAGCACCTTGAGGTAGGTTTCCTGCGGCTTCGATGGTGGACCCGGCGTCACGGGCGTCGCCGTGCCGGACGGGCTGCTCGCCGCCAGCGCCGCCACGGCCTCCGGCGTCGGCTCGTACGGCACGGTGACGCCGGCCGCGACCTGGCCCGGCGCGCGCGCCTGGAAATTGGGCGGCCGGCCGATCAGGGTGGCGATGCGCGGGGCGGCCTGCTGGGCGATGCGCGAGACCAAGCGTTCGCTCGCCTCGGCATAGTCCTCCGGCCGGGCGCGGGTGCGGCTGGTCGCCGGCTCCTGTGTCTTGGGCGCGCCGTCGATGCGCCAGTCGATCTGGATCTCGATGCCGGCATCGGCGTCGCGCGTGCTCATGACGCCGCTCACCTGGATCGGCGCGTTGGCCGGCTGCACGGCCGCCAGGATGCCGTACGACTGCAGCTCGATCGCCAAGGCCGCGGCGACCCGGTCGGCCATCTCGGGCGGCATGTGGCGCGGCGCGCCGATCGCCAGCTCGGTCTTGTCGCGCGGCAGGCGCCGCATCGGGGCTTCGCTGTTGTCGTGCTCGAACGGCCTGGGCGGCGGGCCACACGCGGCCAGCGCCAGCAGGCCCAGCAGCATCGCGGCGAGGCGCAGCATCATGACGGCGTCGTCATAGCATGATGCAAGTGGCGAGCGCGCCGAGCAGGCAAAGGAACATCAGGATGATGAGATAGGGCACATCATCCCCGGAGCGCCACCGCCGACAGGCCGCGGCCGTAGTCGCGCACACCCTGCAAGGTGTTGCGCCGATAGCTGAAGAAATCCTCGCTGGCTGCCAGCGTATCGTGGCCGGTGGCGCTGGCTGTCACGCCGGCCAGCGCCAGCCGCCGCAGCAGGTAGCCCGCCAGGCCGAACATGAAATGGCCGGCTCGCCGCGCTGGGCGAAAGAATTCGGCATTCGCCGCGTCCTGCGCCAGGAACGGGGCAGGGAACTCGGGGCCGACTTCGTAGGAATCGCGGCCGATGCAGGGGCCGATCGCCGCCCGCAGGCGCTCGCGCTTGGCGCCCAGCCGCTCCATCGCGGCGATGGTGGTGTCGACCACACCGCCCAGGGCGCCCTTCCAGCCGGCATGGGCGGCGCCGACCACGCCACCCGCGGAGTCGGCGAACAGCACCGGCGCGCAGTCGGCCGCCAGCACGCCAAGCGCCACGCCCGGCCGGTCGGTGACCATCGCGTCGCCCTTGGGCGCGCCGGGCGAGGTCCAGCGCGCGTCGCCCACGACCATGACCTCGGTCGAGTGAAACTGGTGCACGGTGAGCAGATCGGCCTCGCCCAAGGTGAAGGTCGCGGCGGCTCGCCGACGGTTCTCGCGCACATTGTCGGGTCGATCGCCCGAACCGTAGCCGCAATTGAGCGACGAATAGAGGCCGTCACTGACGCCGCCGCGGCGCGTGAAGAAACGGTGCTGCACGCCGTCGAGTGCGGCAAGAGAAGGGGCTTGGATCATGGGGTGTCGGAGGGACCGGCCGGCGAAGGATCGAAGAACCCGGCCGGCACGGCGCTTCTGCTGTCGCCCACGGCCAGGACACGGAACAAGGTGCCCATTTGATCGGGCGCAATCAAGCGAGCGAGCGCGGCATCGATGGTGCCGCACTGTGCAGGTGTCGCGCGCGCCTTGAGCGCCTGCGCCCGTTCGACGATGCCCAGGCGGACGAGGAAGTCGCCTTGGCCGACCGGGCCGAAGGTCGGGCAGCCGGCGGCGCGCGCCAGGGCTGCGAAGTCGACATGGGCGCTGAGATCGGTCTCGCCCGGCCGGTCGAGGATGTCGGCACCGCGATGGCTGCGCACCGCCTGCAACGACGCGCCGAGGCCGCCGTCGCGACCGTAGTCGACGATCAGCGCCCATCCGCCGTGCCGGCCAAGCCGCGCGCCGATCGCCGCCGCAAGCCGCTGGCCGCTTTCGGAGATCTCGGCCCGAGCGCCGACCGGTGCCTCGGGCAGGAGGGCG
>VGCQ01000160.1 GCA_016870055.1 Alphaproteobacteria bacterium
GAAGCATCGGGGGATAACCTATGTCCGAGCTGTTGGATCGGGGCATGTTCTGCAGCGGTGGGACGTTGTGCGCGGTCTCGCCAGCAGACCGCTGCGGCACGGAGTCAGCCATCGTCGGCATCGAAGCGCGAAACGCCTCGCAAATGGCCATTGTCGGCTATGCTTTAGCGGGAAGGTTTGGTCGATGATCCAGTGGACGGAGATAATGATAGCGGCGGGGGCGGCGCTGGTCGCCGCCATCGTCATTCGGGTTATCCGTGCGCGGGCGGCCGCACGCAACCGCGGACCGGCGCACATCCACGAACCCTTGATGAAGCGCGCCGAAGCTCTGGCCGACAAGAGCCCATTCCTGAGCAAGGTTAGCCGCGAGTTCAAGGCCAACGGACATATCTCCAACCGCCAGGCCGAGGCCGTCAGAAAAGCGATCGCCCGCATCGAGGCACGCTAGAGAGGCGCATTGCCGATCAGAGAGGGTTGCTCGCAGTTCCCTCTCGTCGGGAACCGCTTTACTGTCATCGCGTGCTGCGAGTCTCCGGTCTTCTCATCGTCGCCCTGCTAGCCGCTGCGCCTCCCCTGCAGGCGCAGCAGTTCGGCGGCGCCCGGCGAGTCGACGTCGCCATGACCTACCCATTCACAGCGATCGGCAAGTGGACTCACGGCGATGGCGGCAGTCGCAGCCTGTGCACCGCCTTTCTGGTCAACAACTGCACACTTGTGACGGCAGCGCGCTGCGGCAAGGGGAAAGCCGGCAGCTTTCAGTTCGAGGCAAGCGACGGCCAGCGATTCCAAGTCAGGAACGTCCGCACCGAGCATTCCGGCCGAACGAAAACGACCGAGGCGCCGGATCTCGACGTCGCTTTCGGGCAGATCGCCGCCCGTTCCGGTCAGCCGGCGCCGGGCGAGAAGTATGGCCGCTTCGGTTTCGACGACTCCGACACCGTCGCCGCCGTTTCCGGCTTCACCGCTCATTGCAGCTACGGCTTCAGCAGCAATGACGAAGGCAAGGGCGGCCGCGGCACGCTCGATCCGGATGTCTACGTCTGGGGCTCGCTGCGCCGCTGGTTCCCGACCAAAGCCGACACCGACGAGTACTTTTTGCACATGGCCAACGGCGCCTATGGTGCGTCGGGCAGCCCGATCTTCCGCTGCTTGCCGATTTTCAACGCGGGCAAGCTGTTGGGCGTCGACGTCAGCGCGCCAAGCCGGGTCGTCGGCGTCTTCGTACGTCTGAGCAACGACAAGGACGGCCTGAAATTCGCCGACCGTCTGAGGGTCGAGCCGAAGGACATGGCCTGGGGCATCGGCGGCAGACAATTCTATCCCCAACTCTTGGAGTACGTGAAGGAACATCCGTGCGAAGCGCTGCGATGAGCAGGCGTCTGTCCTTGTCGGCTTCGCTCGCCAGGCGCATCGCACTGGCCGCTCAGGGCTTTGGCCAGCAGCGGCCCGCCGGACCGGTCAACGCCGGCCACATCAAGCGCGCCATCGACCGGCTGGGGTTGCTGCAGATCGATTCCGTCAACGTGCTCGCTCGAGCACACTATCTGCCGCTCTTCTCGCGCCTGGGGAACTACGACGGCTCCGATCTCGATCGTCTCGCGTGGGGACGCAGGAGCCAGCGCGGCTTGTTCGAGTTCTGGGCTCACGAAGCGTCGTTGCTGCCGCTCGCCGCCCATCCCCTGCTGCGCTGGCGCATGCAGCGCGCGCGCGACAGTGCCGGCGACGGCAAAGGCAAGCTGCACGCCTTCCGCCGCGACAAGGCCGCTTACATCGACGACGTCTTGCGCGAGATCACCGACCGCGGTCCGATCGCGGCCTCGGAATTGTCCAACGCCGGCGAGAGGCGCGGCACCTGGTGGGGCTGGAACGACGGCAAGCGCGCGGTCGAATGGCTGTTCTTCGCAGGCCTGGTCACCACCGCGACCCGTCGCGGTGCTTTCGAAAGAGTCTACGATATCACCGAGCGGGTGTTGCCGGCGCATATCCGCGATCTGCCGACACCATCGCAAGAAGAGGCTCAACGTGCCCTCCTGCGCCATGCTGCGCGGGCGCTGGGGGTCGGCACCGAGTTCGACCTGCGCGACTACTTCCGTCTGGGGGTCGCCGATACCAAGGCGCGGCTCGCCGAGCTGATCGAAGCCGGCGACCTCCTGCCGGTCAAGGTCGAGGGCTGGGACCGGCCGGCCTACCTCGATCCCGCCGCTCGTCAGCCGCGCAAGCTGGAGGCGCGCGCCCTGCTGGCACCGTTCGATCCGCTGATCTGGGAGCGCGACCGGACACTGCGCATCTTCGATTTCTTCTACCGCATCGGCATCTACACGCCGGCAGCCAAGCGCACCCACGGCTACTACGTTCTGCCGTTCCTGCTGGGCGACCGGCTGGTCGCGCGGGTCGACCTCAAGGCCGATCGAGCAGAGTCGACCCTGGTGGTCCACGCCGCCCATCTCGAGGCTGGCCAGAACGCCAAGATCGTGGCCGGCCCGCTGCGCGAAGAACTGCGCCTGATGGCCGATTGGCTCGGCCTCGAACGGGTATGGCTGCCACGCGTCGGAGTGCTGGCGAAGGCGATGGCTCGAATGCGATAAAGCGTCCACGGAGGACGGACAAGACGATGAACGATCTGGTGTTGAAGGGCGGCAGAATCGTCGATCCCTCGCAAGGACTCGACCGTGTGGCCGACATCGCCTTTGCCGGCGGCAAGGTCGCGGCGATCGGCAACGGGCTGACGGGCAAAGACACACGCGACGCAAGCGGCAAGATCGTGTCGCCCGGTCTGATCGACCTGCACACCCATGTCTATTGGGGCGGCACGTCGCTCGGCGTCGAGGCCGAGCTTTTGGCGCGAACCGGCGGCGTCACGACCTTCATCGATGCCGGCAGCGCCGGCCCCGGCAACTTCCATGGCTTTCGTCGGCACGTCATCGAGCCTTCACCGGTGCGCATCCTGCCCTACCTGAACGTCGCCTTCCCCGGCATCTTCGCCTTCTCCAAGACGGTGATGGTGGGCGAGAACGTCGACATGCGCCTGATCGATGCCCGCGAAGCGGTGCGGGTGGGGCGCGAACACAAGGACGTGGTGCTCGGCATCAAAGTCAGGGTCGGTCGCTCAGCCAGCGGCGATTCGGGGGTCAAGCCGCTCGATATCGCGCTCGACGTTGCCGAGGAACTCGGCCTGCCGGTGATGGCCCATCTCGACGCGCCGCCGCCGTCGCGCCGCGAGGTGGTCGATCGGCTGCGGCCGGGCGACATCCTCACCCATTGCTTCCGCCCCTTCCCCAACGCCCCAGTGCGGCCCGACGGTCGCGTCCGCGACGAGATCCTGGCGGCCCGCGCGCGCGGCGTGATCTTCGACATCGGCCATGGCGGCGGTTCGTTCGGCTTCGGCACGACGCGCGCCATGCTGGCGGCCGGCTTCCTGCCCGACGTGATCTCGTCGGACGTCCATGTGATATCGATCGAAGGGCCGGCTTTCGACCTGCTGACCACCATGTCGAAGTTTCTGTGCCTCGGCGTCGACCTGGCGACGGTGATCAAGCTCTCGACCGGCAATGCCGCGAACGCCATCAAGCGGCCCGACCTCGGCACCTTGAAGGTGGGCGCAATCGGCGAGGCGACGGTGATCGACGAGGTGAGCGGCTCGTTCGACTACACCGACTGCATCGGCGAGAGCATGATCGGCACCAAGCGGCTGGTATCGGCGGGCGTGGTGCTGGCGGGTCGCTGGTGGCATCCAGCGTGAGCCGATAGCCCTCGCCCCCATCCGACCCTCAGGTTCCGACCTCGAGATAGGCGACCGCGAAGTCGCGCGCTGGATCCGTCCAGATTCGGGCAATGCGAAAGCCGGCACTGCGCGCCATAACGCTCAGACTGGCATCGTCGTACTTGTAGGAATACTCGGTCAGGACGCGGTCGCCTGCGCGAAAGGCGAAGCTGCGGCCCGCGACGGTCACGGTTTGCTGCCGCAAGCTGCGGAAGTAGATCTCGATGCGGCTTTCCACCTCGCTGTAGGAGGCGTCGTGGGCGAACGCTGAAAGGTCGAAGTTGGCGTCGAGCTCGCGGTTCATGCGCCGCAGCAGATTGAGCGTGAATTGCGCGGTGACGCCGGCGGCATCGTTGTAGGCGTCATGGAGCCGCTGCGGCGCCTTTTTGAGATCGGCGCCCAGCACCAGAGCACCGCCCTCCCCCAGCAGCTCGCGCGCCCGCCGGAGGAAAGCCGTCGCGTCCTGCGGTTCCGAATTGCCGATGGTCGAGCCAGGAAAGAAGCCGAGGCGACGGGCCGCGCCGACATCGACGGACAGCCGCGCGAGCGCCATATAGTCGGCACAGACCGGCTCGACGACCAATCCCGGGTAGTCGCGACGCAACCGCGTCGCAGTCGCTTCGAGATGCTGCCGCGAAATATCGATCGGCACATAAGCCGCAAGATGCTCCAGCGCGTCGATCAGCAACCTCGACTTCACGCTGGAGCCGCTACCGAATTCGACGAGCGCCCGGCCAGGTCCAGCCACGGCAGCAATATCGGCGACACAACGACGCAGAATACCGGTCTCCGTACGCGTGAGATAATACTCCGGCAGCTCACAGATGGCGTCGAACAGCGCCGAACCGCGGGCGTCGTAGAGAAATTTCGCGGGAATGCTACGCGGCGAGCCCGCCAACCCGTCGAGCACGGCGGCTCGAAACTCGGCGCGGTCGTCCTGCTCGGTGCGATCCGCGGCGAGGGGCGAACTTTTCATCGGAGATCCTCTGCGAGACGGATGCCGCCGAACATCCAGCGGGCATCCGGTGGAAAAAAGTTGCGATAAGTCGGCCGCATATGGCCGACGGATGTCGCCGTGCAACCGCCGCGCAGCACCACCTGGTTGGCCATGAACTTGCCGTTGTACTCGCCGATCGCACCGGGTGGCTCGTGATAGCCGGGATAGGCAACATAGGGACTCGCCGTCCACTCCCAAACCAGACCCGTGTCCGGCAGCCTTGCTGCGGCGGTCTCCCACTCCGCCTCTCGCGGCAATCGCTTGCCGGCCCACTTGGCGTAGGCCGCGGCCTCGAACGCGCTGACATGGCAGACCGGCTGCGCCGGATCGAGCGGCTGCAGCCCCCTCAGCGTGAACACTTGCCAGCGCGGGCCGTCCTTCTCCCAGTAGAGCGGCGCGCTCCACCCGCGCTGATTGACGCAATCCCAACCAGCCGACAGCCAGAATTCCGGTCGCCGATAGCCGCCATCTTCGATGAAGGCGAGATACTCTGCGCAGCTGGTCGGCCGCGACGCCACGGCGAACGACTCCAGCCACACGCGATGGCGGGGACTTTCATTGTCGAAAGCAAAACCGGGACCATCATGGCCGATCTCGACCAAACCACCGTCGAACGCCAGCCAGGAAAGAGGCGTCGTCCCCGCCGTCGGCCGTGGTGCGGCGCGGCGATAGGCCGGCTTCAGAGGATTGAGCGACAGCAGATGCTTGGCGTCCATGAGCAGCAGTTCCTGATGTTGCTGCTCGTGATGCAGGCCGAGTTCGAGCATGTCGGCGACCTCGTTGCTGCCCTCGATCAACAGCTCGACCACCGCCTCCGACACATGCCGACGATAGGCCATGATCTCGGCCACGCCGGGCCGGGTGAGCATGCCGCGTTGCGGCCGCGGGTGACGCGGCCCGACCGCTTCGTAGTAGGAATTGAAGAGATACTCGTATGCGGCGTCGAACACGCGATAGCGTGGCGCATGCGGCCGCACCACGAAGGTCTCGAAGAACCAGGTGGTGTGCGCCAAGTGCCACTTGGTCGGGCTGGCGTCGGTCATCGACTGGACCGTCTGATCCTCGGGCGACAGCGGCTCGGCAAGCTTCTCCGTGGCGGCGCGTACACCGAGGAACCGATCGACTTGGCCGTGCTCCTCCATCCGTTTGGCACGCGTTGTCAAACTCGACACGGCCTCTCTCCCCCATAGGCAGCACCGGCGATGGTAGCCGGTTGCAATGCCGTGATCGCACACTCACTCTGCATAGCCTGCTTGCCCAACCATAGGACCGCCAGTGCCGATTTGCGAGATCGATCCGTGGCGCACTCAATACTTCGAGAGTGTCGACTGCCCATCCGACATTTTCATTCCAACTGAGGACAGCGACGCCTGGACGTGGAATCCGGCACACCGCTGGCTCTACGACAAGCTTGCCATCGCCCTGAGCCAGAATCTGGCAGCAGCGCCGCACGGCGTCGCTCCGCCGCGCTATCCGGTCTTCTCCAAGCCGATCTACAACCTCAAGGGCATGGGCGTGGGCAGCCGCACGCTTCGGTCAGCCGACGAATACCTTGCCGCCTATCAACCGGGTCATTTTTGGATGACCTTGCTCACCGGCGATCATGTCAGCAGTGACGTCGCGATAGTCGACGGTATCCCCCGATGGTGGCGCCACGCGATCGGCGTCGCCAGCGGCGCCGGCACATTCGACCACTGGGAGGTTCGCGCCCAACCCGAACCCGTCATCGAGGACGGGTGCGATGCCTGGTGCCGGAGCCGTCTCGCTGGATACACCGGAATGCTCAATCTCGAAACGATCGGTGGCCGCATCATCGAGGCGCACATGCGTTTTGCCGATCAATGGCCCGATCTCTATGGCACCGGCTGGGTCGAAGCGGTGGTCGGCCTTTACGCCAAGCGGGAATGGCGGTTCGACGACTCGTCAAGGCGTACCGGCTACAGCGTCGTCTTGTTCGTCCCGCATTGTGCACGCTATCGCCATCCGCCGGCCGATCTGCAACGCGCCATCTGCACCATGCCGGGCGTGTCCAGTCTGCAGATCACTTTCCACGAAGACCTTCCCGCCGACCGCCATGCCATGCCGCCGGGCGGCTTCCGGGTCGCCATCGTCAACTGCTGGGATCGCGCCGCCGGCAACGCGGCGCGCGAGGCACTGCGTAGCCATTTCGACGCGACCAAGACAACGCTTTAGATTGCTGCCGATGAAATCCCTGATAGTCGCCTACCTCGCCGCCTTGGCCGTGCTGATCGTGCTCGATGCCCTGTGGCTCGGGCTGATCGCGCGCGATTTTTACAAAGAGCGGCTCGGCCAACTCCTGCTCGATCGGCCCAACTGGCCCGTCGCGATCCTCTTCTACCTCATCCACGTCGCGGGCATCGTCGTGTTCGCCTTGCCGCTGGCCGGTTCCTGGGCATCGGCGGCGCTCTATGGCGCGCTGTTCGGTCTTTGTGTCTATGCCGCGTACGACCTCACCAACCTCGCAACCCTGCGCGGTTGGCCGGCGACATTGAGCCTGGTCGACCTCGCCTGGGGCACCGCCGTCAGCGCCGCGGCCTGTGTCGCCGCCTTCTGGTCGATGCGCATGCTCGCCTGATGGCTCAATGCCCGTCGCCGTGCTCGGGATGGCGGCGAACATAGGCCACGACGAAACTGCAGGCCGGCACGATCTTGAAGCCCCGCGCGCGGGCATCGGCGAGCGCTGCGCCGACCAGCCGCGAGGCGAAGCCTTTGCCCTCGTCGGCCGGCGGCACCTCGGTATGGGTGAAGATCATCCGACCGCCCTGCTCGTCATAGACCGCGATGGCCAAGCCATGGTCGGTATCCATCTCGTAGCGACGGGCCGTCGCGTTGTGCCGCACCGCCATGGTCTTCGCCGTCATCGATCGGTCTCCCCCCAAACACCGGCCGCTGATCGACCATCCGCCTTGAATGGGCTCGCCGGTGCCAGCGGACACCCATCAGTCGTCGCCCCTCGTCGCGGGAACGAAAGCCTAGCGGCGATCGACGCGGAGAGAAACCGGCCGGCATCGCCTGGAGGAAACGCCGTCCGCCGCTGCTGTCGACACCGTCGTCATCGACTATACAAGCAGCGCAGGGAGGACATCGAACATGAAGCTTTTCGACCTTTCCGGCCGGGTCGCCGTGGTCACCGGCGGCAACGGCGGCATCGGGCTCGGCATGGCGCTCGGCATGGCGAAGGCCGGCGCCACGATCGTCGTGGCCGGTCGCGACGCCGCCAAGAACACGGCCGCGGTCAAGCAGATCCAGGACAGCGGCGCCAAGGCGAGCGCGGTGGCCGTCGACGTTCTGAAAGAAGAATCGTGCCGCGCGCTGATCGCGGCGACCATGAAGGCGTACGGTCGGCTCGACATCCTGGTCAACAATGCCGGGATCAACATCCGCAAGCAGCCCGAGCAGTACACGCTCGCCGAATGGCACACCGTGCTCGACAGCAATCTCACGAGCGCCTTCCTGTGCAGCCACGCAGCCCATCCCGAGATGAAGAACGGTGGCATGGGCAAGATCGTCAATATCGGCTCGATGATGTCGATCTTCGGCGCGCCCTTCGCCACCGCCTATGCCGCGAGCAAGGGCGGCATGGTGCAGATGACCAAGGCCATGGCCACCGCCTGGGCCAAGGACAACATCCAGGTCAACGCCATCCTGCCGGGCTGGATCGACACGGCGCTGACCCGCCGGGCGCGCGAGCAGATTCCGACGTTGCACGACTCGGTGCTGCGCCGCACCCCAGCCGGCCGCTGGGGCGTGCCCGACGACTTCGCCGGCATCGCCGTGTTCCTGGCGGCACCCGCGTCGGACTTCGTGACCGGCGCCGCCATCACCGTCGACGGCGGCTATTCGGTGCTGGGTTAGAGGTGAGCTGCTAAGGCGACTTCACGGCGCAGGTCGCGCGATCGACGAACAAGTCGGTCTTGGGGCCGTGAATGACCATGCCGACCCGCAGGCCGGCGCCCACCGCCGGCACCAGGACGTGCGTCTCCTCGACGAGCTTGCCTGAATTGGCGAAGCGACAGGTCAACAACGGCGCCACCGTGTTGGCGCTGTTGTTGTCGAGGTAGACGACGAGCTGCCAGCGCTTGCCGGGAATAGCGCTCAACGTCGCATCGCCGATATTGACGATGGGAACCGTCGGGCCGGCCGTGATCGGCACCGACGACAGCGGCACGATCGTCGGCCGCTGGGTGATGACGCCCTTGACGTAGACGGCCTGACCGAGCGGGTCGAACGCCAGATCCTGCGGCGTCGGCGGCCCGCTTTTCTGGCCGACATTGAACGGCGTCCAAATCTGGCCTGTCTTGGGGTCGCGAAACTGAGCGACGGTCTGGCTTGCCGGCACATCGACGCTGCTGCGCGGCACTTGGGCACGGGCTGCCTCCGTCGTGGCCAGGTTTGTCACAACCAAGCTTGCCAAGCCGACGACGATACCGATCGTCCTGCCGCTGCGTGCGCCCATGATCACCCTCCGGTCTGCGTTATCTAACCACCGGCGGCAGTCTGCGGAAAGAAGTTTGGGTTGCGTCTCAACTCGGCGCTGCGGGCCTCGACCGGCAGATTCTTGAGCTGGATGAAATATTGCAACTGACGCTGGGCGCTGGCTTCGTCGAGGTCGACACGGCTTGCCCGCAGGCAGCTCTCGAAGTCGCCGGCCATGGCGTAGGCAAAGGCGAGGTTCTGGCGGACACGACCATCGGCGGCGCGGCTCGACGCGAGCGGCGCGAGCTGGGCAATCGCCTCCTGCGCCTGCCCGGCGATCGCGAGCGACAGGCCGTAGTTGCTGCGTAGCGCCAGGAAGTCGGGCGCGACGTCGATGCCTTGCCGATAGCGAGCCTGGGCCTGGGCGTGCTGGCCCTGCATGTCGAGGACGACACCGTAGGCGTTGAGCGTGCGGAAGTCGCGTGGATCGGCCTGCACCGCCGCCTCGAGCTGCTTCTCGGCGAGCGACGCGTGGCCCATGGCGATCATCGCCGTGGCCAAGCCGCGCCGCGCGGCCTGGTCGCTTTCTCGCCGCTGCAGGACGTCGCGGAACATCGCGGCCGCTTCATCGGGCAGACCGACCGAGAGGTAGGACTGGCCAAGGCCGAGCTTGGCCTCGACGCCGTCGGGCTTGGCCTGCAGGGCGCGGCCATAGAGCGGAATTGCCGAGTCGAAATCGCCGGCCCGGCGGGCCTCGTCGGCCTGCTTCACAGAGACGGTATAGTCGTCGCCCTTGCCCTCACTGCCGACATCGCTGCCGCAGGCGGCCACGATAAGCGCCAGGCCCGGGCGAGAAACGCCGTGGCACCGGCCACGATCACGGCAAGCAACAGAAACACGATGCGCTTGCTGCTCATGACGATTCCCCCCGCTCCGGCCGCGCTACCGAAGCACCAGCGTGGCAGCGAGCCAGAGGCCGCCCGCCGCGATGGCCGGTCCGTAAGGCAGGCCACGCCGCAACCTGCTGTGCACGGTTGCATCGCCT
>VGCQ01000161.1 GCA_016870055.1 Alphaproteobacteria bacterium
ATCAACCCGGGCAACTCCGGCGGTCCATTGATCGGCGACAGCGGCCGCATGATCGGCATCAATTCGTTCAAAGCTCAGGGCGAAGGCCTCAACTTCGCGGTCAGCGTCGGCGAGATCGACCGATTCCTGGCGGCGGCGCAGAAAGGCGAATTCGATCCCAAGCCGGCCGCCGCCCGCAAGGAGACGTGCAAGCCCCAGCTGCTGTCGGAGGGACGCGACGCCAAGCTCGCCGCCTTCGTGCAGTACGCCGACTTCTTCTGCACCGGCAAGGCCAACGCCATGCTGGTAGTGCCGGACGACAAGTCGAAAGAAGCCTGGGTCTCGCTCGATACCAACGGCGATGGCGAGATCGACGCCGTGATCTACGACCTCGATCGCGACGGCAAATGGGACATCTCGTACTGGGATACCGACTTCGACGGCAAACCCGACCTCATCGGCCATCACCCCGACGGAAGTCTTTTGCCGTCGCGCACCGAGAAGTTCAGGCCTGGAGCCGCGCCCGGACCGCCGGCGAGAGGACGCCGCTGAGGAGCCGATGCCGGCAGGCCGCTCGGCGCGGTGGCCTGGTCTAGCCTTCGTCCACGCCGAACGCCTGGCGCATCGCCTTCACGCCCTCCTGGTGCGGCGTCCACAGGCGGCCGCCGACCACGCCGCCATCGACCACCAGGTCGTGGCCGTTGATGAAGGTCGATTCGTCGGAGGCGAGGAAGACCGCGGCATGGCCGATGTCGTCGACGCTGCCGGCGCGCGGGATCGGCTGCATCTTGGCCATGATGGCCTTCATGGACTCGGCGAAGGCGTCGGCCTTGTCGGGGGCGAGCCCGAGCGCCTTGGCGAAGATGCCGGTGGCGATGCCACCCGGCGAGATCGAATTGCAGCGCACGCCCTTCTCGCCGAGCTGCATGGCGGTGCAGACGGTCAGATGATTCACCGCCGCCTTGGCGGCGCTGTAGATCATCGACGTCGAGTAGCCGGCGCGGCGGCCGGCGATGCTGCCGTTGTTGACGATGCTGCCGGAACCCTGCTTCATCATGATCGGCGCGGCATGCTTCATGCCCAGCATGACCGAGCGCACCAAGGTGGCCATCGCTGCATCGAAGCCCTCGACCGGGATGGTCTCGATGCCGCCCACCGGTGCCGGCCCGCCGGCGTTGTTGAACAGGCAGTCGAGCCGGCCCCACTTGGAGAGGCAGGCCTGGAACATCGCGACCACGTCGGCTTCCCGGGTGGCGTCGGCCTTCACGAACAAGCACTTGTCCTTGCCCAGCGCCGTCTCGAGGGTGCGGCCCAGGTCCTCGCGCCGACCGGTCGCCACCACTCGCGCGCCTTGCTGGACGAACAGCTCGACGGTGCGCCGGCCGATGCCGCTGGTCGCCCCGGTGATGACCGCAACCTTGCCGTCGAGCCTGCCCATGGATTTCTCCCCCACTTCGTTCGCCAGGGATGATACACCACCGCCGACAAGGAGACGCAAATGGCGGTATTGGGCATCCTGGGCGGCAGCGGCATCTACGAAATCGCCGGCCTCAAAGACGCGACATGGCGGCGCGTCGCCTCACCGTTCGGCGAGACGTCCGACGAGTTCCTGTGCGGCGTGCTGGATGGGCTCGAGGTCGTGTTCGTGCCGCGCCACGGCCGCGGCCACCGCCACTCGCCGACCTCGATCAACTACCGGGCCAACATCGATGCGCTGAAGCGCTGTGGTGTCACCGATATCCTGTCCTTGTCGGCCTGCGGTTCGCTGCGCGAGGACCTGCCCCCCGGGCATTTCGTGGTGGTCGACCAATTCATCGACCGCACCTTTGCGCGCGACAAGAGCTTCTTTGGCGACGGCCTGGTCGCACACGTGTCGATGGCGCATCCGACCTGCAACCGGCTGGCCGAGGCGGTGCATGCCTGCGCCAAGCAAGCCGGGTTCCCGATCGAGTTCGGCGGCACCTACCTCGCGATGGAGGGCCCGCAATTCTCCAGTCTGGCCGAATCGCGGCTCAACCGCAGCTGGGGTTGCGACGTCATCGGCATGACCAACATGCCGGAGGCCAAGCTCGCCCGCGAAGCGGAGATCTGTTACGTCACCGTCGCCATGGTCACCGACTTCGATTGCTGGCATCCCGATCACGACCATGTGCAAGTGACCGACGTGGTGCGTGTCCTTCAAGAGAACGCCGAGAAGGCCAAGACACTGGTCAAGATGGTGGCGCCGCGGCTGAAGGCGGCGCGGCCCGCCCCTTGCCCGGCCGGCTGCGATCGCGCCTTGGAGTATGCCTTGATCACCGCGCCGGCCGCCCGCTCGCCCGCGATGGCCAAGAAACTCGAGGCGGTCGCCGGGCGCGTCCTGAAAGGGTGAGTCAGATCACCGGCGCCAGACGGTGCGCCACCAGAGAGGCGTAGCGCGCCGCAACCGGCAGGAAGGCTCGGAAGTCGAGATGGCTTTCGACGCCGGCGAGATCGCTGAGACAGCGCACGTTGACGAAGGGAATGTCGTCGCCCCAGCGCCGCGCCACTTGTGCCACCGCGCCGCCTTCCATCTCGACGGCCTGCGCGCCGAACTCGACATGGAGCCGCCGGCGCAACGTCTCGGAGTTGACGAAGCTGTCGCCGGTCAGGATGGCGCCGAAATGCACGGCCGGCAGGCGCCGGCCGACCCCCACGGCTTCCGGCAGCGGTTCGAGGACCAAGCCTCGCGCGACCACACGCAATCGCTCCGTCAGGCCATCGTCCATTCGGTAGCCCGGGGTCGACTCCTCGCCGAGCGACGGCCGGCTGCCGGGCTGGATGGTGCGAAAGCTGCTCTCGCGTTGCGTACCATAATCGTGCTGGGTGTTGCTGGCGCCGATCACCACATCGCCGACGCCCAACGCCGGATCGAGGCCGCCCGCCACGCCGCACATCAAAAGCGCCCGGCAGTCGAAGCGATCGAGCAGCAAGGCGGTCGCCACGCCGGCATTGACCTTGCCCGGTCCCGATTCGACGAATACCGCGTCGCGGCCGGCGATCGCACCGCGCCAGAAGCCGTGCCCTCCGATCTTGTCGATGCGGCCGGGCCGTTCGCAGAGATCGGCAAGCTCCTCGGGCAGGGCTGATATCACCCCCAAAAGCCTGTTTGCCATGGCCGAATGGGTTATAAGGTCGCCGCCTTCACCGCAACCGATCGAATGCCCGCTCCTCTGCCGTCCCATCAGGTGCTACGCGCCGCCTGCACCGACTTCGCCCGCGCCGCCGCGCGCGAGATCATGCGCATCTATGCCGGCGACCTCGGCGAGCGCACCAAGGCCGACAAGAGCCCGGTAACCGATGCCGACCATGTCGCCGAGGCGGTCATTGTCGAGGGCCTGCGCCGGCTGACACCCGGAACGCCGGTCGTGGCCGAAGAGGAGATGGCGGCGGGCCGCGTGCCGCAACTCGACGGCGGGCCGTTCTGGCTGGTCGATCCGCTCGACGGCACCAAGGAATTCATCAAGAGGAACGGCGAATTCACGGTCAACATCGCCCTGGTCGAAGCCGGGCAGCCGACGCTCGGCGTCGTGCTGGCGCCGGCCACCGATACGCTGTGGCGCGGCGCTGCCGGCCTCGGCGCCGACAAGAGCGACAAAGGCGGCGCCTTCGCCGCCATCCATACGCGCGACGCGCCGCCACAGGGCCTCACCGCCTGCGCCAGCCGCAGCCATGCGATCTACAGCGATCTCGACATCTGGTTTCGCAACAACAACATCACCGTGGCCGATCGCGTGCAGGCGGGCTCATCGCTGAAGTTCTGCCTGATCGCCGAAGGCAGGGCCGACATCTATCCGCGCTTCGGGCCGACCAGCGAATGGGACACGGCGGCAGGCCACGCCGTGCTGGAGGCTGCCGGCGGGGAGGTGGTGACGACCGATGGCCGGCCGCTCGGCTACGGCAAGCCGACCTTCCGCAATCCGCATTTCATCGCCCGCAGCAAGGCGGCGCGGTGAGCATCGAAGCGGCGGCCCGGCTGATTCGCGAAGGCGAGCTGGTCGCCTTTCCGACCGAGACGGTTTACGGGCTGGGCGGCGACGCCACCAACGAACGGGCAGTCGCCAAGATCTTCGAGGCCAAGGGCCGTCCGCGGTTCAATCCGTTGATCTGCCATGTCGCCGACGCGGCCGACGCGCCGCGCTTCGTACGCTGGAACGCCACCGCGGAGGTGCTGGCCGGGCATTTCTGGCCGGGCCCGCTGACGCTGGTGCTGCCGCGCCGCGATGGCTCGCCGATCGCCCTCCTGGCAACGGCCGGCCTCGACACGGTGGGCATTCGCGCACCGGCCCATGCCATGGCGCAGGCGTTGATCCGCGCCGCCGGCCGGCCGATCGCCGCACCGTCGGCCAACCGCAGCGGCGCCGTCAGCCCGACACGCGCCGAGCATGTGAAGGAGTCGTTGGGCGATCGCGTCAAACTCGTCCTCGACGGCGGGCCGTGCGCGGTCGGCCTCGAATCGACCGTGCTCGATCTCACGACGTCGGCACCGACGCTGTTGCGGCCGGGCGGTGCCACGCGCGAGGCGATCGAGGCGGTGATCGGGCCGGTCGCGTTGAGCGATGGGGTCGAGGGCGGCGACAGCGCCCGCAAGTCGCCCGGCCAGCTCGAAAGCCACTACGCCCCCAGCCGCGCGCTGCGCCTGCGCGCAAGCAGCGTCGCGACCGACGAGGCACTGCTCGCCTTTGGCCGCAATCCGCCGGCCGGTGCTCGTCAGACCCTCAATCTCAGCCCGACCGGCGATCTCACCGAGGCCGCCGCCAACCTGTTCGCCATGCTGCGCCTGCTGGATCGCCCCGGCATCAGCCGCATTGCGGTCATGCCAGTTCCGGAGACCGGGCTTGGCCTGGCGATCAACGACCGGCTGCGCCGGGCGGCGACGGATGACGCCGAGCGCCGCGGACAGTAGGCTGACGACAAAGCGAGGACCAATGCCCGATACCTTCACGCCGCCCGCCATCCCGACCACGCCGGTGACGCCGGCCATCCTGGACGGCCTGCGCACCATCGTGGGCGACAAGGGCCTGATCCTGGACGAACAGGGCAAGGAGCCGTTCGTACGCGACTGGCGGGGCACGTTGATCGGCACGGCCGCCGTGGTGGTTCGCCCCGGTAACACCGACGAAGTCGCCAAGGTCGTAAAGCTCTGCTTCGATCATGGCATCGCCATCGTGCCGCAAGGCGGCAATACCGGCCTGATGGGTGGCGGCACGCCCTATCCCGGCCACACCGGCATCCTGCTGTCGCTTGGCCGCATGAACAAAGTGGTCGAGGTCGATGTGGTCGGCTACAGCATGACGGTCGAGGCGGGCTGCGTGCTGCAAACCCTGCAGGAGACGGCGGCGAGCCACGACCGCTTCTTTCCGCTCAGCCTCGGCGCCCAGGGTTCATGCATGATCGGCGGCAACCTGTCGACCAACGCCGGCGGCGTGCAGGTGCTGCGCTACGGCAATGCCCGCAACCTGGTGCTGGGGCTGGAGGTCGTGCTGCCCAACGGCGAGGTGTGGAACGGCCTGCGCTCGCTCAAGAAGGACAACACCGGCTATGACCTGAAGCACCTGTTCATGGGCGCCGAAGGCACGCTTGGCGTCATCACCAAGGCGGTGCTGAAGCTGTGGCCGGCGCCCAAGGACGTGGCCACCGCCTGGCTCGCGGTGCGCGACCCGCAGGCGGCCATCGAAATCCTGTCCGAGGCGCATGCTGCGTCGGAGGACAATGTCGGGTCGTGCGAGCTGATGAGCCGCGCCGGCACCGACATGGTGTTGCGCCACATCCCGGGCGTCCAGGATCCCCTCAAGGCCGACACCAACTGGTTCCTGCTGCTCGAGTGGTCCTCGTCGCGGCCCAAGGCCGACGGCGCGGAGGGTATGGCCGAGAAGATGGAGCAGTTCCTGGCCGACCAGATGGAGGCCGGCCGCGTGCTCGACGCCGTGATCGCCCAGAACGAAGCGCAGGCCCGCAACATGTGGGTGATCCGCGAATCGGTGGCGCCGGCCTCGCGCGCCGAAGGTGGCGGTCTCAGCTTCGACGTCTCGGTCGCGACCTCCAAGGTTCCGGCCTTCATCGATCAAGGGGTCAAGGCGGTGCTCGACATCCTGCCCAGCATCCGCCCCTACCCGCTCGGTCACATCGGCGACGGCAACATCCATTTCTCCTTCATGGCGCCCAAGGGCATGGACCGCGAGACGTTGCGCCAGTACTCGCCGGCCATCACCCGCGCCGTGAACGACCTGGTGCGCGACATGGCGGGCTCGATCTCGGCCGAGCACGGCATCGGCATCGAGAAGATCGACGAGCTGGCGCACTACCGCTCCAAGATCGAACTCGACACCATGCGGGCGTTGAAGCGCGCCATCGATCCCAAGAACATCATGAACCCGGGGAAGATCCTGAGGCTGTGACCGACTTCATCGGCAAACTGCGCGGCATCGTCGGTGAGCGCGGATTGATCACCGAGGAGGACGCCAAGCATCCTTACCTCACCGACTGGCGCGACAACTACCTTGGCACGGCGCTCGCCGTCGTGCGGCCAGGCACGACCGAGGAGGTGGCGGCGGTAGTCGGGCTGTGCATCGACGACAAGGTCGCGGTCGTGCCGCAAGGCGGCAACACCGGCATGATGGGTGGCGGCACGCCGCACCGCGACGGCCGCGAGATCGTGCTGTCGCTCAATCGCATGAACCGCGTCATCGAGGTCGATGCCATCGGCTACACCATGACGGTCGAGGCGGGTGTCATCCTGAAGACCATCCAAGATCGCGCCGCAGAGCACGACCGGCTGTTCCCTCTGAGCCTCGCCGCCGAGGGAAGCTGCACCATCGGCGGCAACCTCTCGACCAATGCCGGCGGCGTGCAGGTGCTGCAATACGGCAACGCCCGCCAGCTGGTGCTCGGGCTGGAAGTGGTGACGCCGCAGGGCGAGATCTGGAACGGCCTGCGTGCGCTCAAGAAGGACAATACCGGCTACGACTTGCGCGACCTCTATCTCGGCGCCGAGGGCACGCTCGGCATCATCACCAAGGCGGTGCTGAAGCTCTGGCCGAAGCCCAAGGACGTCGCCACCGCCTGGACCGCCGTGCGCGACCCGCAGGCCGCCGTGACACTGCTGAGCGGCGCCCACGCCGCGAGCGAGGACAATGTCACGTCCTGCGAGCTGATGGCGCGCCAGGGCATCGACTTCGTACTGAAGCACAACCCCGGCGCCACCGACCCTCTGACCGAGCGCCACGATTGGTATGTGCTGCTGGAATGGTCGTCGACGCGCTCGCGGCGCGCCGGTGACAACGCCACTGGCCTTGCCGAGAAGATGGAAGCCTATCTCGGCGAGGCCATGGAAAGCGGCCTGGTGGTCGACGCCGCGATCGCGCAGAACGAGGCGCAGGCCCGCGCCTTCTGGGCGCTGCGCGAGAACCACACCGAGTCGCAGAAGCGCGAAGGCCCGTCGATCAAGCACGACATTTCCGTGTCGGTGAGCAAGATCCCCGCCTTCATGACCGAGGGCCTGCAGGCCATGAAGCGGGTCCTGCCGGAGTGCCGGCCGGTGCCGTTCGGCCATGTCGGCGACGGCAACATCCACTTCAACTGCATGGCGCCGGCGGGCTGGGACAGGGCACGATTCGCACCCCACATCGAGCCGATCAGCGCGGCGGTCTACGACCTGGTCGTGGCCCATGGCGGTTCGATCTCGGCCGAGCACGGCATCGGCCAGCTCAAGGTCGACGAACTGGCGCACTATCGCAGCCGGGTCGAACTCGACACCATGCGCGCCATCAAGCGGGCCCTTGATCCGCAGAACCTGATGAATCCCGGCAAAATCGTTCGGATATGACAGGGGCGGCAGCCCTCGGTCATTCCCGAACGGTACCAACGACGACTTCGAGCGTACGGAGGTCCGCCATGCTTGACACCCATGCCCGACAACCGAAAGCCGCGCCGCAACGGCGCGCACTCGCCTTCCGGGGACGTCTACCATGAGCAGCACCAAGCCCAAGACCGCGATCGTCACCGGTGCGGCGCGCGGCATCGGTCGCAGTTGCGCCCTCGAGCTTGCGGCGCGCGGCTACGACATCGCCCTGGTCGACCTGCTGGAGCCCGAGATGAAACGCACCGCGGGCGAGATCGAGGCGCTGGGCCGGCGAGTGCTCGCTTACACCGCCGACGTCACCGCCTTCGGCCGAGCGCACGACATTGCAGGTGACGTCGCCGGCCGCTGGGGCACCATAGGCTTCCTGCTGAACAATGCCGGCGCCTCCAACCCCAAGGGCATTCTCGACATCAAGGAGGAGGAGTTCGACCGCACCATCGCGGTCAACCTCAAGAGCTGTTTCAACTACGTCCACGCCGTGGCGCCGATCATGTTGAAGCAAGAGACCGGCGGGCGCATCGCCAGCATGTCGTCGCTGAATGCGCTGTCGGGCGGCGTCACCAGCGCCGTCAGCAAGCACTCCTACGCGGCGGCCAAGGCCGGTATCCTGGGCCTCACCCGATCACTCGCCAAGGAACTCGGCCCCAAGATCATGATCAATGCCATCTGCCCCGGCGTGATCGAGACCGAGCTGGCCAGTGGTCTCACCAAGTCGCGCGGGCCGGAGCTGATGAAAGGCATCGCGCTCGATCGTCTGGGCAAGCCTGCCGACGTGGCTCAGCTCGTGGCCTTCCTCGCCACCGCCGAGCCCTGCTTCATCACCGGCCAGCACTTCGTGATCGACGGCTTCCAGTGGTCGTGTTGAGGGAGGAACCGAAGTTTAGAACATGATGAGTTCAGCTGGAATCAGCTGAACTCATAATGCCTGCTGCAACACGCAACACCGCTGCGCGCGAATGAGATGAAGTGGAACCGCTTGCGGTTCCACTTCATCTCATTCCGCTCTAGGGGCGCCGGCCATCTTCGGTGCGGCGATCGACGATCTCGTACTGCACGTCGATCACCTTGCGCTCGGATCGCTCCGGCGACGACGGCGCTGGGGTACGACCGAACAGGCTGGCCAGCCACTGCCGCGCCTTGATGCCCAGAATCGCCACCACGACCAGCGCCGCCACCGCTGCGATCACGGCAAAACCCAGCACCGCCAGCACGACCAGCGCCACCAGGCCGACGATCGCCTGTAGCCAGACCCGCGCCGGCAGGCGGGCGAGCATCTCGAGGAACTGCTTGCCGTTCATGACGCCCAACGCTTCTCGAAGTCCCACACCTCGGCGAATCCCATCAACTCGTGCATGCCGCGATATTGCGGCACCTCGACGCCGGCGCTGGTGCCGCTCTGCTGCAGGTGCGTCCAGGCGCGTCGCATCGCTTCGGCGGCAACGCTGAAGCCCAGTCCTGGATAGATGGCGATGTCGAAGCCCCACTGTCGCAGTCGATCGACCTCGACTCGCGGTGTCTTGCCGAACTCCACCATGTTGGCGAGTAGCGGCTTGCTCACCTCGCGGCCGATGCGCTCGAGCTCGGCTTCGCTTTCCGGCGATTCGACGAAGATCACGTCGGCGCCGGCCTCTTCATAGAGTCGAGCTCGCCGCAGCGCCTCATCGAGCCCGTGCGCGGTCCGGGCGTCGGTTCGCGCCACGATCAGGGTCTCGGAGTGGCGGCGTGCCTCGGCTGCGACCTTGATCTTGAGCACCATCTCCTCGGCCGGCACGACACGGCGGCCCGGCGTGTGGCCGCACTTCTTGGGCATCTCCTGGTCCTCGATCTGGATCGCCGCCACGCCTGCCGCCTCGTAGCCGCGCACCGTGCGCTGGACGTTGAGCAGCCCGCCATAGCCGGTATCGGCATCGGCGATCAGCGGCGTCTGCACCACCGAGCAAATCATCTCGGCGCGCCCTACCATGTCGGAATAGGTGGCAAGCCCCGCATCGGGCAAGCCCAGCATCGAGGCCGTCGCGCCGTAGCCCGTCATATAAAGCGCCGGAAAGCCCATGCTATCGGCAACCCGCGCCGAGATGCCGTCGTAGATACCTGGTGCCAGGATGAACTCGCCCGTCGCCAGCTTGTAGCGCAGTGCGCGTGCCTTTTCGTTGCCTGCCATGTGCTGTCCCCGTTGCGTCGGGAGATGCTAGAGCGGAATGAGATGAGATGGAACCGCATGCGGTTCCATCTCATCTCATTCGCGCGCAGCGGCGTTACGTGTTGCAGCAGGCATGATGGGTTCAGCTGATCCCAGCTGAACCCAT
>VGCQ01000162.1 GCA_016870055.1 Alphaproteobacteria bacterium
CGCGGCGCCTGGCCGATGAAGGAGGGGCCGCGCAACGAGCTGCCGCCGATCGCCGACGTCACCGAGAAATTCGCCTGGCGCTCGGGCGGCGGCGGCATGGTGTCGACCGCGGCCGACTACGCCCGCTTCCTGCAGATGTTCGCCAATGGCGGCCAGCTCGACGGCGTGCGCCTGCTGTCGCGCAAGACCATCGACCTGATGACCGCCGACGCCCTGCCGCCCGACATCCGGATGGGGCCGCGCATGAACCTGCTCGGCTTCCTCGAACCCACCGCGCGCCTCGGCCAGAGCTTCGGCCTGGGCTTCGCGGTGCGGACCGATCAGGGCCGCAGCCCGCTGCCCGGCACGCCCGGCGACTATTTCTGGGCCGGCCTGTCCGGCACCTATTTCTGGCACGACCCGCGCGAGCGGCTGTTCGTGGTCTACATGATGCAGTCTCAGGCGGCCGGCCAACGTTATCGCGCCCTGCTGCGCGATCTCGTCTACCAGGCGTTGATCGGAAATTGACGCGGCGGGGATGAGAAGCTTGGGTCGCTCGCCTATATAGAAGTCATGGCCAACCAAGATCCCCGTGACTGGATGTGGTCGGAAGCGCTGCGCATGCTGGCGCGCGCCGATCGGCTGCATCGCCAGGTCTTCCAGCCGCCGCAGAGCCCGCGGCGCGGCGTCAGTTGGGAACCGCCGGTCGATGTGCTGGAGACCCACGATGCCGTCCTGATCCTGGTCGCGCTGCCGGGCGTCGATGTCGAGAAGGTCGAGGTCGTCCTCCACAATGGCGGCTTGTCGATCGCAGGCGAGCGCCTGCCGCCCGAAGAGCTCGCCACCGCCACCATCCATCGACTCGAGCTGCCGCAGGGCCGCTTCGAGCGGCATGTCGCGTTGCCGCCGGGCCGCTACGAAGCGCCGCAAAGCGGCGTCGCCAACGGCTGCCTGATGATCCGGCTGCCCAAGGCGGGCGGACAACGGGGTGGCCCATGAGCCCGCCCGACGTGAGCCCGCCCGACGCTAGTCCGGCTGCCGGCCAGCCGACCGCGTTGCCGGCCGACGCCATGATCGTGGTGCCGGTGCGCAACACCGTGCTGTTCCCCGAGATCGTCTTCCCGATCACCCTTGGCCGACCGGCCAGCATCGCGGCGGCGCAGCAAGCGGTGCGCGAGCAACGTCAGATCCTGCTGGTCCTGCAGCGCGATCCCGAGAAGATCGAACCGACGGCGGACGACCTTCACCGCGTCGGCACGATCGCCAACATCGTGCGCTACATGACCAGCCCGGAGGGCGGCCATCACCTGATCTGCCAGGGCGTGCAGCGTTTTCGTATCGCCGAGTTCGTCGCGGGCTATCCCTTCCTGCTGGCGCGCGGCCGGCCTCTCGCCGAGCCCGAAATCGGCGGACCGCAGGTCGAGGCGCGTTTCCTGGTGCTGCAGCAGCAGGTCGGCGACATGCTGGCCCTGTTGCCGCGCGTGCCGCCGGAGTTGCGCCAGACCGTCGAGGCGACCAGCGCGCCGGGCCAACTGGCCGATCTGGCCATCACCTACCTCGACGCCGCACCGGCCGAGAAGCAGGACATCCTGGAGACGCTCGAGCTGGTGCCGCGGCTCGACAAGGTGTCCAAGCTGCTCGCCCATCGGCTGGAGGTGCTGAAGCTGTCGGCCGAGATCGGCGAGCGCACCAAGGCCTCGCTCGACACTCGCCAGCGCGAGGCGCTGCTGCGCGAACAGATGGCGGCGATCCAGAAGGAACTGGGCGAGGAGGGGTCGAACAAGCAGGAGCTGGCCGATCTCGACAAGGCGATCGGCGGCGCCCGGATGCCGCCCGAGGTCGAGCAGGCGGCGCGCAAGGAGCTGCGCCGCCTGCAGCGCACGCCCGAGGCGGCCGGCGAGTACAGCATGATCCGCACCTACCTCGACACCCTGATCGAGCTGCCCTGGGCGCCGCCCGAGGCCAAGGACATCGACATCGCAGCCGCGCGCCGCGTGCTCGACGCCGACCATTTCGGCCTCGACAAGATCAAGAAGCGCATCGTCGAGTACCTCGCCGTGCGCAAGCTGGCGCCCGAAGGCAAGGCGCCGATCCTGTGCTTCGTCGGGCCGCCGGGTGTCGGCAAGACCTCGCTCGGCCAATCGATCGCCCGCGCCATGGGCCGCAAGTTCACCCGCGTCAGCCTGGGCGGCGTGCACGACGAGGCCGAGATCAGGGGCCATCGCCGCACCTATATCGGCGCCATGCCGGGCACCGTCATCCAGGCGATTCGCAAGGTCGGTGCGCGCGACTGCGTGATGATGCTGGACGAGATCGACAAGATGGGCGCCGGCATCCACGGCGATCCCTCGGCGGCGCTGCTCGAGGTGCTCGACCCCGAGCAGAACGCGACGTTCCGCGACAACTATCTCGACGTGCCGTTCGATTTGAGCAGGGTCGTGTTCATCACCACGGCGAACGTGCTGGAGACCGTGCAAGGGCCGCTGCGCGACCGCATGGAGATCATCCAGCTCTCGGGCTACACCGCGGGCGAGAAGCTCGAGATCGCCAAGCGCTACCTGGTGCGCCGCCAGCTCGAGGCCAATGGCCTGAAACCCGAGCAGGCCGAGCTCGACGATGCTGCGCTCGACCGCATCATCGAGGGCTACACGCGCGAGGCCGGTGTGCGCAATCTCGAGCGCGAGATCGGCCGCGTGTTGCGCCATGTCGCGGTCGAGTTCGCCGAGGGGCGGGGCGGGCAGAAGCGGATCGGCGTCGACGACCTCGAGAAGATGCTGGGCCCGACGCGCTTCGACAACGAGGTCGCCATGCGTTCCAGCGTGCCCGGCGTGGCGACCGGGCTCGCCTGGACGCCGGTCGGCGGCGACATCCTGTTCATCGAGGCGACGCGCACGCCGGGCAACGGCAGGCTGCTGCTGACCGGCCAGCTCGGCGAGGTCATGCGCGAAAGCGCCCAGGCGGCGCTCAGCCTGGTCAAGAGCATGGCGGCGACCTTCGAGATCGACGCCGGCCTGTTCGAGAAAAGCGACATCCATGTCCATGTGCCGGCCGGCGCCACGCCCAAGGACGGGCCGAGCGCGGGCGTCGCGATGTTCATGGCGCTCACCTCGCTGCTCGCCGGCCGCACCGTGCGCAGCGACACCGCGATGACCGGCGAGATCAGCCTGCGTGGTCTCGTCCTGCCGGTCGGCGGCATCAAGGAGAAGGTGGTGGCCGCCGCCGGCGCCGGCATCACCCGCGTCATGCTGCCGGCGCGCAACAAGCGCGACTTCGACGACATTCCCCAGGACGTGCGCGGCAAGCTCGAGTTCGTCTGGCTCGACAAGGTCGACGACGCCGTGGCAGCCGGATTCTCATAGTCTTGCGGACCGCGGGCCTCCCGGCCCGCTCATGTCCTCGTCTTCGCTGGGAGCGCGCCACAGAAATGGCGCGCGCTCCGATCAGGCTGTCTCGCTCTGCGCCGCCCGCTTCAGCGCCGCTCGTGCGAGCAACCGAGTCGAATCGAGCGTCGGCAGGGCCGAGTTGCCGTCATGGATGATCAGCGGGATTTCCGTGCAGGCGAGCGCCACGGCATCGCAGCCGCGGTCCTTCAGACCGGCGATGACCTGCTGGAAGTAGGCGACCGATTCCGGCTTGAAGACGCTGCACACCAGCTCGTCCATGATGATGCGGTTGCATTCTTCGCGCTCCGCGTCGGTCGGCCGCGCATGACGCAGGCCGCGCGCCGCGAGCTTCTCGGGATAGACCTCGCTCGCGACCAGCCACTTGGTGCCGGTGATGGCCACGCGCCGAAAGCCGCGCGCCGCGGCTTCGTCGGCGACCACCTGGGCGATGTGCAGCCACGGCAGCGGCGAGTGCGGCAGCACGTGCGGCAGCGCCTGGTGGATGGTGTTGTCGGGGCAGATCAGGAAATCGGCGCCGATTGCCGCGAGCTTGTGCGCCGAGGCGAGCATCAGCGCGCCCACGCCGGCCCAGTCGCCGCGGTCGAGGCACGCCACGTGGTCGGCCATCGACAGCGTGTGCATCGAGACCTCGGGATGGGCGTGCGGCCCCAGCACCGCCGCCCCCTCGACGCAGATGGTGCGGTAGCACAGCGCCGCGCCTTCGGCCGAGCAGGCGACGATGCCGATATGGCCCGCCATCCTGTTGCCGCCGTCAGCTCTTGATCTGCATGCGGCCGAGGAAGTCGCGCTTGCCCAGTGCCACGCCCTTGGTGCGCAGGATGTCGTAGGCGGTCGTGGCGTGGAAGTAGAAGTTGGGCAGCGAGAAGGATTGGATGAAGCCCTGGGCGGTGAACGGGATCTTGGTGTCGCGGAGCTGGAAGATGACGTCCTTGCCCTCGCAGGCATTGACCTCGGCCGGCGTCGCCTTCTGCACGCCTTCCTTGGCGTCGCTGACCAGCTTCTGCAGGCCGGCATAGTCCGGCGACGACGGCGCCGGCGGCGCGAACAACCCGGCCTTGATGCCGTTGAGGGCACCCAGCGAATGGTGCGCCACGGCCATCACCTGGAAGCGGAACGGCAGCATGTCGGGGAACAGGCGCGTCTCGACGATCTCGTTGGGATCGATCTTCTTCTCGGTGCAGTGCTGCAGCCCTTTGGCCAGGACGCCCTCGGTGGCACCCAGTATCTGCAAATAGGTGGGAACGCAAACATCATAGAGCGACATCGCCATGGCATACCTCCCGTTTCGATGCGTCCTGATTAGCGGAAAGGGAGAGTTTCTCATAGGTCCAATGAAGCATCTTCGCTTCGCCGCCCGGCCGCCGCCGTCTAGAACATTACGAGTTCAGCTGGAATCAGCTGAACTCACAATGCCTGCTGCGACACGCTACACCGCTGCGCGCGAATGAGATGAGGTGGAACCGCATGCGGTTCCACCTCATCTCATTCCGCTCTAGTCTGGCGCGACCTCTTCGCCACGGAGACTGCGCCATGATCGACCTTCACTACTGGCCGACGCCCAACGGCTGGAAGATTTCCATCATGCTGGAAGAATGCGGGCTGCCCTACAAGCTCGTTCCGGTGAACATCGGCGCGGGCGATCAGTTCAAGCCGGCGTTCCTCGAGATCAGCCCCAACAACCGCATGCCGGCCATCGTCGATCACGACCCGCCCGGCGGCGGTGCGCCGGTGTCGGTATTCGAATCGGGCGCCATCCTGCAATACCTCGCCGAGAAGACCGGCAGGTTCCTGCCCAAGGATCTGCGCGGCAAGTACGAGGTGCTGCAGTGGCTGAACTGGCAGATGGGCGGCCTCGGCCCGATGGCGGGCCAGGCCAACCACTTCAATGTCTACGCGCCGCAGTTCAATCCGGCCGAGGCGCTGGCCTATGGCCAGGCCCGCTACAGTAACGAGGTCAACCGCCTGTTCGGCGTGCTGAACAAGCGCCTGGCCGACCGCGCCTGCATCGCCGGCGACTATTCCATCGCCGACATGGCGATCTGGCCGTGGGTCGTCGGCTTCAAGAATTTCGGCCAGAAGCTCGAGGACTTTCCCAACCTTCAGCGCTGGTTCGCAGACACGGTCGGCACGCGCCCGGCGGTGGTCAAGGGCAAGGCGGTCGGCGCCGAGCTGCGCAAAACCCCCGGCATCAACACCGACGAGCAGCGCAAGATCCTGTTCGGCCAGACCGCAGCGGTGGTGCGCTGACCGTCGCGATGCTGACGCAAGCTGACAGGGGGGGCGCGTAGGCAGGCCGTCTCGTTGCGGAGGTGGCTATGACCTACGATGAGGCATTCGTCGCGCGATTCCTGGCGCCGTGGAATGCCCACGATATCGAGGGCGCGATGGCGCTGATGGCCGACGACTGCCTATGGGAGGTGGCGCGCGGTCCGCAGCCGCATGGCGCCGCGTTCCACGGCGCCGCCGCGGTGCGTGGGGCGATGGCCGCGGTCTTCGCCGCGCTGCCGGACATCCGCTACGAGCTGGTGCGGGCGAGCTTCGGGCCCGACTTGATCGTGCTCGAACTGTCGGTGAGCGCCACGTCGGCCGATGGCCCCGTCATGACGTTTCACGCTTGCGACGTCATGACCATGCGCGACGGCAAGGTCGCGGCGAAACGCTCGTATCGCAAAGTGATCGAATAGACCGCCGGCGGATGGACGGCGGCCGCTCTTGACGGTCGTCGCCCGGACAACCACGTTGACGGTGCCCTTTGAACCGAAAGGGCAGGAGGCACTGTCATGCAATCACAAGAACGCGAACTCATCGGCGGTCTGTTCGGCCGCCTGCAACCCTTCGAATCCCAGGCGCGCGACGGCGAAGCCGAGGCGCTGATCAAGGACCTCGTGGCGCGCCAGCCGGCCGCGCCTTATCTGCTGGTGCAGACCGTCCTGGTCCAGGAGCAGGCCCTGAAGGCGGCTCAGGAGCGCATTGCCGAGCTCGAAGCCAAGGCCGGGGCCGCGGCGCCGGCGGCATCGGGCCTCCTGGGCAGCGCGCCCAAGATCGGCCCGTGGGGCGGCGGACAGCCGGCGGCTGCGCCGCGCGGCTCGGTGCCGTCGACGCGCTCGCCCTTGCAGTCGGCCGTCGGCCAGCAACCGGCGGGCGGCAGCTTCCTGCGCACGGCGATGGCGACCGCCGCCGGCGTGGCGGGCGGCGCTCTTTTGTTCGAGGGCATTCGCAGCCTGATGGGCAGCAACCCCGGGCCTTTCGGTCAGACGGCGGCGGCACCGCCGGCCGC
The DNA here is from genome assembly GCA_016870055.1 of Alphaproteobacteria bacterium. Lineage (GTDB taxonomy): Bacteria > Pseudomonadota > Alphaproteobacteria > Reyranellales > Reyranellaceae > Reyranella. The sequence continues at coordinate 6,661 of VGCQ01000162.1, forward strand.
GCCGACGCCGGCCGACAACGTCCAGCAGGCTTGGGGCGGTGCGGACAGCAATCCCATGCCCGACGATCTGCGCAACAACGACTACGACACCGCCGCCTACGACGACGGCGACACGGGTGGGTCGAGCGACGACTGGGCCTGACTTTTCTTGTCGAAGTGAACGGGGGAGATCGAAGAGATGATCGAGCTACACACGTGGGGCACGCCCAATGGCCGCAAGGTCTCCATCATGCTGGAGGAGTGCGGGTTGCCCTATAGCGTGCACAAGGTCGACATCTCCAAGGGCGAGCAGTTCAAGCCCGAGTTCCTCAAGATCAGCCCCAACAATCGCATCCCGGCGATCGTCGATCCCGACGGTCCCGGCGGCAAGCCGCTCAGCCTGTTCGAATCGGGCGCGATCCTGATCTACCTTGCCGAGAAGACCGGCAAGTTCCTGCCCAAGGATCCGGTGCAGCGCTACAAGACGCTCGAGTGGCTGATGTGGCAGATGGGCGGTGTCGGGCCGATGTTCGGCCAGGCCCATCACTTCCTGCGCGCCGCGCCAACCAAGATCGAGTACGGCATCAAGCGCTACGTCGACGAGGCCAAGCGGCTCTACGGCGTGCTCGACAAGCAGCTCGCCTCGAACGCCTTCGCCGCCGGCGCTGACTACACAATTGCCGACATGGCGATCTTCCCCTGGGCGGCGCGCCATGAGTGGCACACCGTGAATCTCGCCGACTTCCCCAACGTCAAGCGCTGGTACGACACCATCAATGCCCGCCCTGCCGTGACCAAGGGCATGGCAGTGCCATACCTCAACTGACGGCATGCGCAGCGCCGCGCTGTTGGCGGCAGCGTCGCTGACGCTCGGCGCCTGCGCGCCGCCGGGTGGTCCTGCCGCCTGCACGCCGCCGCTCGAGCCTGCGGTCGAGATCGACCTCTATTTCGGTCGCGACAAGCCTGCCGGCGGCGAGGTGAGCGAGGCGGAGTGGCAGGCGTTCCTGGCCGAGATCGTGACGCCGCGTTTTCCCGACGGGCTGAGCGTGATCGATGTCGCGGGCCAGTACCGCGAATCGACGGGGCGGATCGTGCGCGAGCGCAGCAAGCGCTTGGTGATCGTCAGCTTCGATGCGCCGGCCCACCGCATCAGGGTCGACGAGATCACCGCGGCCTACAAGCAACGGCACGGTCAGCAGAGCGTGCTGCGCGTCGAACGCCCGGTTTGCGCCGGATTCTAGCCGCATGATGGTCGCTTGCGTTGCCGCCGATTCGGGCTAGATTTGGGTTTATTAGAACGATTCTAGGAGAACGATGTCATGGCCAAAGACGCCAAGTCCCGCCGCACCGCCAATCTTGCCACGCCGAACGACCTCGGCGCCAACGCCAGCAAGGAAGTGGCGGGTGGGCTCAACATCCTGTTGGCCGATGTCATTGCGCTCTACTTCAAGACCAAGAACTTCCACTGGCACGTCTCGGGCCCGCATTTCCGCGACTACCATCTGCTGCTCGACGATCAGGCCACCCAGATCGACGCCATGACCGACGTGATCGCCGAGCGCGTGCGCAAGCTCGGCGCCACGACCATCAAGTCGGTGGGCCACGTCAAGCGCCTGCAACGCGTACTCGACAACGACGCCGACTATGTCACGCCGCACGACATGCTGGCCGAGCTGCGTGAGGACAACATGCAGCTCGTCAGGCACATGCGCATCCTTCACGAGATCTGCGACGAGCACGGCGATATCGCCTCCGCCAGCCTGATCGAGAACTGGGTCGACGAGACCGAACAGCGCGTGTGGTTCCTGTTCGAGGCGGGACGGCGCACGGAGGGCTGATCGCGCAGCCGATCAGCGCTAGCGCGCCACTCCAGTGGCGCGTCTTTCCCTGTCCCAATGATACCATGAGCGCGACTGGGGTCGCGCGCTGGCGCGCCACTCCAATGGCGCTCATATCCCGCCAGATCGACGCGAGACGCGCAACTGGAGTTGCGCGCGCCCGGCTATTGCCGCTCCGCCCACGTCACCATCTTGCCGAGGAAAGCGTCGCAAGCGTCCATCTGCGCGCGCGCGACGAACTCGTTGGGTTGGTGGGCCTGCGCGATGTCACCCGGGCCGCAGATCACCGTCGGAATGCCATGGCCACGGAAGATGCCGGCCTCGGTGCCGTAGGGCACGGCATAGGTACGGTTGCCGCCAGTCCATTGCAGGGCGAGCTTGGCCGCTTCCTCGTTCTCCTGCGGCATCAGCCCCGGCACGAAGGAGCGGCGCTTGAGGGCGATGTTGGCGTCGGCATGCTTGGCCTTCATCTTGGGCAGCAGCAAGTCGGCGATATATTTCTCGGCGCGACGCTGCACCTCCCAGGGATCGTCGCCGGGCAGCGTGCGGTAGCCCCAATTCAAGGTGCACTCGCGCGCCAGGATGTTGCCGGCCGTGCCGCCGGTCACGATACCGACATTGATGGTGGTATGGCCGGGCACGGTGTCGATGTCGCTGCGCTTGCGCTGAGCCAGTTCCTCCTGCAGCTCGTTCAGCCAATGGATGAAGTCGCCGGCGAAGTGGATGGCGCTGACGCCGAGATGGGTCATCGAGGAATGTGCCTCGACGCCGGTGAAGGTGGCGATCAGGCCGCCGCCGGCGTTCTGTGCATTGACCACGCCCATCATGGTGGGCTCGCCCACGATCACCGCCTGCGGGCGCGGCACGGCACCGACCAACTTGGCCGCGAGATCGTGCGCACCCAGGCAGCCGATCTCCTCGTCGTACGAGAACGCCAGGTGCATCGGCACCTTGAGCTTCGCGCGCTGGAAGGCCGGCACATGGGCGAGGCAGGCCGCGACGAAGCCCTTCATGTCGCAGGTGCCGCGGCCGTAGAGATTGCCGTCGTCCTTCTCGGTCAAGGCCCAGGGATCGGTCGTCCAGGGCTGGCCGTCGACCGGCACGACGTCGGTATGGCCCGACAGCACGATGCCGCCCTCGCGGTCGGGGCCGATCGTGGCGAACAGGTTGGCTTTGGTGCCTTCTCCGTTGGGCACCAGCGTGCTCTCGACGCCGAGGTCGGCGAGATAGTCACGGATGTAGTGGATCAGCTCGAGGTTGGAGTTGCGCGAGGTCGTGTCGAAGGCGACCAGGCGCTGCAGCATGTCGATGGAGGAGGGGACGGCACTCATCCCGGCACCGTCGCACGGCTTGGCCGCCTGGGCCAAGGGCCTGAAATGACAGGCGAAATCCAGCCGCGGTTTGACTTGCACCGCCCCCGTCGCTAGAACCGCCGCGCATCCGTCGTGGAGTTCGATCGCCGGGGTCTTAACGGGCTGCGGAGAGGTGGCCGAGCGGTCGAAGGCGGCGGTTTGCTAAACCGTTATACGGGGAAACCTGTATCGAGGGTTCGAATCCCTTCCTCTCCGCCAACTTCTATCTGTCCGGCCCTGAGACATGGGTAACGGACTGTACCTAAGACATAGGTAACAACCTCGGGCCGAACGGGTTGTCCAGGGGTTGCAAGGTCTTCTGTTCCAGATCGATG
>VGCQ01000163.1 GCA_016870055.1 Alphaproteobacteria bacterium
ATGGCGGCGACGTGGGCGGACGCCCCGCTGGCACCCGATCTCTACTCCCTCCTGACTTTCATGGTGACTGAAACCTCGCCATTCTGATATTTACTATGTGAATAGCGACGACCGTGCGGCCGCTCCGAGACCGCGTGCGCAACCGGCAGGAAAATGACCGTCGAGCAATTCATCAGCCGCCTGACCTTGCGTCATCTGCGCGCCGTCGTCGCGGTCGCCGATGCCGGCAGCCTGCTCGGGGCGGCGCGCACGTTGAATCTCACGCAGCCGACAATCAGTAAGACCTTGAAGGAAGCGGAGATCGTCGCCGGCCAGGATCTGTTTGCCCGCACCAACCGCGGTGTCATGGCAACGCCGTTCGGCGAAGCTCTCGTGCACCATGCGCGTCTGATCGTGACGCAACTCCGACACGCCTATGAAGAGTTGAGCGACCTTGGCGACGGGACGGGTGGCCGCGTCGTGGTTGGCACGCTGATCACGGCCACCGCCCGGCTGCTGCCGGACGCGATCGCCCGCTTGCATGGCGAGCGCCCCCGTCTGCTCGTGACGATAGTCGATGGCACCAATGACGTTCTCATGCCGCAATTGCGGTCCGGCGAGATCGATTGCGTCGTCGGTCGACTGCCCGAGTATCGCGAACGCGAAGGCCTCGTACAGGAAGTTCTGTACCACGATCAGGCCTACATCGTCGTGCGGGCAGATCACAAACTTGCACGCCGGCGAAAACTCTCGCTCGGCGAGTTGGCGAACGAACGCTGGATTCTGCCACGGCCTGAGACGACCTTGCGCCGGCAGATCGACAAGGATTTCAGGGATGCCGGCGTCGAGGCACCGCTGTCGATGATCGATTCGGTCTCGCCGTTTGCCAATCGGCGTCTTCTGCTCAGCGGCGACTATGTTTGCATCTGGCCTTACGAAATTGCGCGCGACGAAGAGCTGGCGGGCCGCCTTACGATCCTGCCAGTGGCGCTGCCCAGTACCTTCGGCCCGATAGGGATCACGACACGCCGCGGCGGCAGGCTCTCGCCGGCGGCCGAAGCGCTGATCGCCTCGCTGCGCACGACAGCGCGCACCGGCGCATATGCCAGGCACGGCCGCCGCCGCCGATGAGATGGCAAGTCCACTCCACGGGGCATTTCTTGACAGCGTGCGGTCGCAGCCCTTAATACCGCGCACCCATGGCTGGGTAGCTCAGCTGGTTAGAGCACGGCACTCATAATGCCGGGGTCGGCGGTTCAAGTCCGCCCCCAGCTACCAATTCCGCCCCCGGTTGTTCTCGACCGGGGGCCTTTATTTTGTGGTCTCTCTTCGCCACCTTCCTTGGATGGCCAGTGGGCAGATGCATCAGACCGATGTGGTGATCGTGGGGGCAGGGCCGGTCGGCCTGTTCGCGGTGTTCGAATGCGGCATGGTGCGCCTGCGCTGCCATGTCGTCGACGTGCTCGACGATGCCGGCGGTCAGTGCACCGCGCTGTATCCCGAGAAGCCGATCTACGATATCCCGGGTTTCCCGCGGCTCGAGGCTGCCGAGCTGATCGTGCGGTTGAAGGCGCAAGCGGCACCCTTCCGTCCGGCCTATCACCTCGGCGAGCAGGTCCAGGCGCTGGAACCCTTGAGCGGTGGCGTCTGGCAGCTCACGACCTCGAAGGGCACGGTGCTGCGCGCCAAGGCGATCATCATCGCCGCCGGCGTCGGCGCCTTCGGTCCCAATCGCCCGCCGCTACCCGGCATCGAAGCCTACGAGGGCAGGAGCGTCTTCTATTACGTCACCCAGCGGGAGAGCTTCCGCGGCAAGCGCGTGGTGATCGCCGGCGGTGGCGACAGTGCGGTCGACTGGGCCCTGTCGCTGGCCGAGGTCGCGGCCCGTGTCTCGGTGATCCATCGCCGCGCCAAGTTCCGCGCCGCGCCCGAGAGCGAGGCGCGCCTCCAGCGGATGGCCAAGGACGGCAAGCTCGATCTCGTGGTGCCGTATCAGTTGCACGGTCTGGAAGGCGCCGCCGGCCAGCTCAGCGCCGTGATCGCCGCCACGCTCGACGGCGTCACGCGGCGCATCCCAGCCGATGCCTTGCTGCCGTTCTTCGGCCTGTCGATGGCGCTGGGACCGATCGCCGACTGGCAGCTTGCCCTGCAGCACAACCAGATCGCCGTCGACGCCGCGACCGCCGCCACCAATCGGCCCGGCATCTTCGCCATTGGCGATGTCGTGACCTATCCGGGCAAGCTGAAGCTCATCCTCACCGGTTTTGCCGAAGCCGCCATCGCTGCGCGCTCGGCCTATGCGCTGATCCATCCCGAGACGCCGCTGCATTTCGAGTACTCCACGACCTCGGGCCTGCCGACCGCCTGACGAACCGCTCGGGTTGACCGCGCGCGCCGCAATCCGGAAGCTTGTGCGACGCGGCATAAGGGAGACGTCCATGGCCTACGACATCGCAATCCGTGGCGGCCTGCTGGTCGACGGCACGGGCTCCGAGCCGGTGTACGGCGATCTCGGCATCGCGAACGGCGTGATCACCGCCGTCGGCAAGCTCGACGGCAAGGCAAGACGCGAGGTCGACGCCCGCGGCCTCACCGTCACACCGGGCTTCGTCGACATCCACACCCATCTCGACGCCCAGATCGGCTGGGATCCCGACTGCACGCCGGTGAGCTGGCACGGCGTCACAACGGCGCTGCTGGGCAATTGCGGCGTCACCTTCGCGCCCTGCCGGCCGGCCGACAAGGAGCTGCTGGCCGGCATGATGGAGACGGTCGAGGACATCCCGCGCCACGCCATCTTGAGCGGCCTGCCCTGGAGCTGGGAGGACTATGGCGGTTATCTCGACGCCATCGAGGCACTCAAGCCCGGCATCAACATCGCGGGCCTGGTCGGCCACAGTGCGGTGCGCTTCTACGTCATGGGCGAGCGTGCGGTCGAGGAACAGGCGAGCGACGAGGAGCGGCGCCAGATGGCCGACGTGGTGGCGCGCTCGATCGATCGCGGCGCCGTCGGCTTTTCGACCAATCGCTTTGCGCCGCACAAGCTGCCCGATGGCCGATCGATTCCTGGCACTTTTGCCGACCCGCAGGAGCTGGTCGAGATCGCCAAAGTCGTGGCCCCGCGCGGCGGGCTGATGCAGGCGGTCGGCGCCGACAACGCCGTGCTGCGCACCATCGCCGATGCCGCGCACGGTCGCGTGCTGTTCAGCTACGGCTCGGGCGGCGGCGACCTCGAGCTCGCCAAGCAGCGGCGTGATGCCTTGGAGACGCTTTGCGCCGGTCGCGACATGACGGCGATCACCCAGGTCCGCGCGTCGGGCATGATCTACGGTCTGCAGGCCGGCCTGCCGGTGCGCGGTGCTGCCTGGTCGCGACTGCGCCGCCTGCCGACCCTGGCCGATCGTGTCGCCGCCCTCGGCGATGGCGAGTTCCACGCGCAATTGATCGCCGAAGCCAAGGCCAACGGCTTCAAGCAGAATCTCGGGACGCCGGTCGAGAAGGTGTTTTATCTCGGCGACGGCCCGACGCCGGCCTACACCGCAGGCGAGGAGATGAGCTTGGTCGCGATGGCCCAGGCACGTGGTGAGCACTGGGCCGAAACCTTCCTGCGGCTGGGCCGTGAAACCCACGGCAAGGCGTTGTTCACGCTGCGCATGTTCAACTCCAACCTCGACGCGCTCGCTCACATGTTCAAGAGCGAACGCTGTTTCCCGAGCCTGGGCGATGCCGGCGCCCACGTCACCCAGGTGATGGATGCCGGCTGGGCAACCTTTATCCTGGCCTATTGGGTGCGCGAGACGGGCTTCTTCACCCTGCAGGACGCGGTGCGCCGCATGACGGCGGTGCCGGCCCGTGTCATGGGCCTGAAGGATCGTGGCACGCTCAAGGTTGGACAGCGCGCCGACGTGAACGTGTTCGACGCCGCCACGGTGAGCGAGCGCCAGCCCGAGCTGGTGAACGATTTCCCGGGCGGTGCCGCCCGCTTCATCCAGCGCTCGACCGGCTACAAGGCGACAATCGTCAACGGCGCGGTCAACGTGCTCGACGGCGAGCTGACCGGCACCCGCGCCGGCCGCGTGTTGCGTCACGCGGCTTAACGCAAGCTTCGAAAGAAGGCGCGCACCTCGTCGACGAACAGTGCGGGCTGCTCGAAGGCGGCGAAATGGCCGCCCTTGGGCATCTCGCGCCAGTGCGTGATGGCGCTGAAGTTGGTCTCCATCCAGCGCCGCACGGGTGTGACGATCTCCTTGGGAAAGACCGCGACCCCGGTCGGCACGCCGACCTTGTGCACGGAGCGCCGCTCCGGGCCGAAGCTCTCCCAGTACAGCCGCGCCGACGAAGCCGCCGTCGCCGTCACCCAATAGAGCATGACGTTGTCCAGCAGTTCGTCGCGGCCGAGCACGTTCTCGGGATGGCCATCGCAGTCGGTCCACGCCCAGAACTTCTCCAGGATCCACGCCGCTTGGCCGGCCGGCGAATCGGTGAGGCCGTAGCCCAGGGTCTGTGGCCGCGTCGACTGCTGCTTGGAGTAGCCGGAATCCCAGTCGGCATAGTGCTTGATGCCTTTCAACGCGCGCGCCTCCTCGGGTGTCGGCTCGCCCACGACATTGGGCCGGGTCGACATGGCCAGCGTGATGTGGATGCCAGCGCAGTGCGCGGCATCGAGGGCGCCCAGCGCGGTGGTGACCGCCGAGCCCCAGTCGCCACCTTGTGCGCCGTAGCGCGCGTAGCCGAGCCGCGCCATCAGCTTGGCCCAGGTCTGGGCGATGCGATCGACGCCCCAGCCGGTGGTCGCGGGCTTGCCCGAGAAGGCGAAGCCCGGCAGCGACGGGCAGACGACATGGAAGGCGTCGGCCGCGTTGCCGCCATGCGCCACGGGATCGACCAGCGGCTCGATCACCTTGTGGAACTCCACGATCGAGCCCGGCCAGCCATGGGTGATGACGAGCGGCATCGCCGCAGGATGCGGCGAGCGGGCATGGACGAAGTGGATGTCGAGCCCGTCGATCGCGGTGACGAACTGCGCAAAGCGATTGAGCCGCGCCTCGCGCTGCCGCCAGTCGTAGCTCTCGGCCCAGTAGCGGCAAACCTCCTGGATCCACGTCAGCGGCGCGCCCTGGCTCCAATCGCCAACCAACTCGGCCTCCGGCCAGCGCGTGCGGCGCAAGCGGGCCTTCAAATCGTCCAGGACATCGTCACTGACGGCGATGCGGAAGGGGATGATAGCGCTCATGTGTGTTCTCCCGAGTGTCCGCTATGTCAGATCGCTGTGATGATCATCAATGCTTTGGCGTCGTCGACGGCGACAATGCAATACGAGGCAAGAAGGCACCAAGCCAATGACGCACGCTCGCATCTCGACCGACTCTACCGTGATGATGGGCAAGCCGTGCATCAAAGGCACGCGCATTTCGATCGAGTTGATCCTGCGCAAGTTGGAAGCCGGAAAGTCCCATGCCGACCTCTTCGAAGCCTATCCACAGTTGACGGAGGAAGACCTGCGGGCGGCTATCGAGTTCTCGGGCAGATGACGGTCGCGCTTTGTCCTTTGGCGGCTGTCGACAGCTGAGTGCATTGACCTGCTGCGCGCATGTCGATGGCGTCAACGGCGTGACTTGGCGCGCGTCCCCGGCGCCGGTGGCGTCTCCGGTGGTCCGGCGAAACACTGGACGACGGTCATCCAGTGTCGAGCCGTCTCGCCGCGAACCGTGAGGGTCGTGTCGGCGACATTGCGGGTCTGGGTGACGACCTGGCAGAAGGCGACGGCGTCGCCTTCGATCGCGTCGTTCGTCGATGACTGCAGCCATTCCCAGCGCTCGCCGGCCGGGGCGTCGAGGCGTACCGAGGGGACCGTCGCCGGCACCGCGAGGCCGCGGTTGCGATAGGCCCAGCCGAAGGTGCGCACGCCCATCTCGGCGATGTTGCGCAGGCGTGGCTGGGCGGCGGGGCGGTCGATGCCTAAGAGGTCGTAGATCGCCTGGGCATGCGACCAGGTCTCCATCTGCCGGGCCGTGGTGAACATGCGCACGCCCATGTCCGGCCCCGACCATTTCAGGCGGGCGTCGGGCGGAAGCTTGCCCAGCACGTCGCACAATTGTTCCAGCGTCTGCCGCCAGCGTGCCCGCAGCAGCGGTCCACCGAGCCCGCCCAGCCGTTCGCGGGCCTCCTCGACTCGGCTGAGACCGGCCTGGCGGCGCGCCTGGATGTCGGCCATCAAGGCGGCGAACGCCGCCGGATCGCGTGCCGAGGCGAGCGCCATGGTGTCGCCGACATGCAGATGGCGAACGATGTCGTCGGCCGTCCAGGCCTTGAACTGGGTGGCGCGCGACCAGTCGTCGTCGCCGAGTGCGGCGAGCAGGCGGTCGAACTCGGCCGCCTCGGCCAAAAGATCGTCGACCTGCTGGATCATTCGGCGGCTTGCTTCATCGCCGCCTGCTGCAGGCGCAACACTTCTTCCCAGCCGCGATAGCCGGTGAAGCCGTCCTTGTCGAAGAACAGCACCGGGCCGTCACAGAAGAACAGGTACTCGGTGTCCTCGAGCGCCGTCGTGGCGCCATGCACCATGCCGTTGGCCTCGTGCAGGAAGTCGCCAGGTCCGTAGGTCGTGTCGCGGACCTGCAGCCTGCCGGATAGCACGAAGGCGAAGGCCGCCGACAAATGCTTGTGCGGCGGCGCGGTATAACCCTTCTTCCACTTCAGCAGCACCGCCCAGCGGCCCGATTCTGGGCCGATCCACAGCACCTTGGTCCAGGCCTGGCCGGGCTTGGTCTCGATCCACGGGATCGCCGCCGACCGGGTGATCGAATCGGCCAACTCGTTGTTCACCGGGCGGATGTCCTGGGGTAGGGCCATGATTTCCTCCATTGCCGGAAAGAGGCATGATCGACCGATGATCCTCGTCGGCCAATACGATTCCCCCTACACGCGCCGCGTAGCGGTATCGCTGCACATGCTGGGCATCGCCTTCGAGCGCGACATGCGCTCGGTGTTCGGCGATTTCGACTCGATGCGATCGACCAACCCGCTGGGCCGCGTGCCGTCGTTGATTCTCGGTGACGGCACCGCCCTGATCGATTCGAGTGCAATCCTCGACTGGCTCGATGAGCAGGTCGGCGCCGAGCGCGCACTGGTGCTGCCGGTCGGACTGGCGCGCCGGCAGGCCCTGCAGCGCATGGCGCTCGCGACCGGCGTCAACGACAAGGTCATGGCGATCGCCTACGAGCAACTGATCCGGCCCGGACCTTACCGCTGGCCCGATTGGGTAGCGCGCTGCCGCACCCAGGCGACAAGCGGACTTGCCGCCATGAACGCGCAGTCCTGGCCGGCCGACGCCCGCCTATGCCAGGCCTGGATCACCGCCGCCTGCACGATCCGCTATGTTCGCCTGGCGATGCCCGATCTTCTGCCCGAGGGCCGCTATCCGGCGCTCGACGCGGTGTCGCGGCGCTGCGAAGCCTTGCCGGCGTTCCAGTCTTGCTATCCGGCCGACTACGCGGTGCCGAAGTCGGCTTAGAGCGGAATCCGATCAGGTCACAGGGCGCGACTGCGGCAGGCGGTCCTTGGTACCGTAAACCGGCGGTGCGAGCTGCTCGGCGGTGCGACCGGCCCAGTCGCGCTGCGGCACGGTCTTGAGCCGCTTGCGCTGGCCCTCGACGAGGCCCGCGGTCGCGGCTTCGATGTCGACCGTCAGCACCTTGCCGTCCTTCACCACCTGGTTGCCGTCGACGTAGACATGGCGGATGGCGCGCTCGCTCGCCGAGTAGATCAGGCTGCGCACCGGCTCGTGCGCCGGCTGCATATAGGGATGGCTCATGTCGACGAGAGAAAAGTCGGCCTTGCAGCCCGTCGCCAGTCGGCCGAGATCGGGCCGGCGCAGGATCCTGGCACCACCCACGGTCGCCGCCTCGAAGGCGTGTCGCGTCGTGCCCATCTTGTAGTTGCCGGTGAGCACGCGGGCCACGTAGCAGGCGAGCCGGATCTCATCGACCATGTTGTGCGGGAAGGTGTCGGTGCCGATGCCGACCGTGATGCCGGCATCCATGTAGCGGCCGATCGTGTTCAGCGCCATGCCACGACGGGCGAACACGGTCGGGCAGTGCGCCACCGCCGCACCCGACGCTTTCAGGATTTCGAAGTCGCGCCCATGCGGATGGTGAATCTGCGGGTGGTCATTGAGGAAGATGCCGTGCCCGATCACCAGGTCTGGACCGAGCACGCCGATGGAATCGAGCCATTCGATCGGCGTCTTGCCGTGACGGCGGACGATCTCGTGGAACTCGACGACCGCCTGGCAGGCATGGGTCTGCATCGGGATGTTGCGCCGTCGGGCCTCCTGCAGCGCTTCCTTGAAGTAGCCCTCGCGGCAGGTGTCGATCTGCGAGGGGCAGACCATCGCCGAGAGGCGGTCACTGGGATGCCGCAGCGCTTCGTCGATGGTCTGCATCGCCGCCGCGAAGGCTGCTTCGCCTGCCTGCTCGTCCCAGGCATAGTCCACCGTGTGGCCGTTCTTCGTGTACCAGTAGCCCTGACGCATCATGGGCGCGACGACGGCGCGGATGCCGGAGGCGGCAAGGTCATCGAGCCAGCCCGCGCGGGCGATCGACAGGTCGGTGATGGTGGTGACGCCGCTGCGCAGCAGCTCCGACAGCGCGACCAAGGTCGACGGGCCGGCATCCTCGGCATCGAGGCCGAACACCGGCAGGAATTCGTACAACGAGCTTTGCCCCAACTTGTCGCTGCCGATCTCTTCGGTGAGGCCCTTGTTGGCAGGCTCGGAGAAGGGATGGCTGTGGACATTGACGAAACCCGGGATCGCCATCAGGCCCGCGCCGTCGATCACGTGGTCGGCGGTGCCGCGGTAGCCGGGACCGGCATGCACGATCTCGTTGCCGGCAAAGACCAGGTCGGCGTCGTCCATGTAGACATGTCGGCCGTCGGACTCGTCCCAGGCCACGACATGGTCGAGGCCGCGAATATGCGTAGTTTTTGCGTTCATCTCGCCTTTCCTTCTTCGGCAAGACTGGCATGATCGGGCAATGACCGCAAAACTCGCCGAGGACGCCAAGGGCGTCTACATCATCGCCGCCACGCCCTTCACCGAGGAGGGCGCCCTCGATCTAGGCAGCGTCGACAGCCTGACCGACTTCTATTTGGGCTGCGGCGTCAATGGCTTCACGCTGCTCGGCATGATGGGCGAGGCGCACAAGCTCAGCGCCGACGAATCGCTTGCCGTGGTCAACCGAGTGGTCGGACGTGCCCAAGGCCGCCAGGTGGTCGTAGGCGTCAGTCATGCCGGCCTGGAGAATGTGCGCCGGCTTGCCCACGAGGCGATGATGGCCGGCGCTGCCGGAGTGATGGTCGCGCCGCCGCCGGGACTCAAGGGCGACGATGGCGTCTATGGCTACTATGCGCAGCTCTTCAAGGAGCTGGGGCCTGACATCCCCGTGGTTTACCAGGATTACCCGCAGAGCACCGGCATCTACCTCGCGCCCGCCATATTCGAGCGCTTGGTCGATGACTTCAGGCAGCTCGTGATGCTGAAGCACGAGGACTGCCCGGGCCTCGCCAAGCTGACGCGCATCCGCGAGGGCGAGAAGCGGCCTGGCCGCCGCCGCGTCTCGATCCTGGTCGGCAATGGCGGTCTCTACCTGCCGCAGGAGCTGCGTCGCGGCGCCGACGGCGCGATGACGGGCTTCGCCTGGCCCGAGATGCTGGTCGAGGTCTGCGATCTTTTCGCCGCGGGCAAGGCGGAGGAGGCGGAGGATCTGTTCGACCTCTATTTGCCGCTGGTCCGTCATGAGCAACAGCCCGGCATCGGACTCGCCCTGCGCAAGGAAGTCCTGTTCCGCCGCGGCGCCATCAAAAGCCCCAAGCAGCGCGTCCCCGGCTCGTCGTTGACGGCGACCGACCGCGCCGAGCTCGACAGGCTGATCGCACGGCTGGATCGGCGCCTTGCCGCGGCCGGCCGAGCGGCGCGGCTCGCCGCGGAATAGTCTTCGCTGCGAGCGCGCCACTCCAGTGGCGCTCATGATGTGTTGATGAAGGGGAAGATGCGCGACTGGAGTCGCGCGCTCATAGGCGCTAACTTATGACGAAGCATGGGAATGCCCTTCGTTTGCGCTTGCGTCGAGGTGGCTCGAACAGCAAACGGGTAA
>VGCQ01000164.1 GCA_016870055.1 Alphaproteobacteria bacterium
TGGCCGAGGGCTTCAACAAGACCCAGTCCGAATACAAGGTCGTGCCGGTCTACAAGGGCTCCTACACCGAGACCCTGACGGCGGCGATCGCCGCCTTCCGCGCCAAGCAGGCGCCGCACATCGTACAGGTCTTCGAGGTCGGCACCGCCAACATGATGGCAGCCAAGGGCGCGGTCTATCCCGTGTTCCAGCTCATGGCCGACGCCAAGGAGCCGTTCGATCCCAAGGCGTTCATCGGACCGGTGACCGGCTACTACTCGACGACCGACGGCAAGCTGCTGTCGATGCCGTTCAACTCCTCGACGCCGGTGCTCTACTGGAACAAGGAGCTGATGTCGAAGGCGGGCCTCGACCCCAACAAGCCGCCGACAACGTGGCCGGAGCTGGGCGACATGGCCAAGAAGGCCGTCGCGGCAGGCGCCAAGTGCGGGTTCACGCCGCAATGGCAGACCTGGACCATGATCGAGAATTTCGGCGCCTGGCATAACCTGCCATATGCAACCAAGGCCAACGGCTTCGGCGGCATGGACATCGAGCTCAAGTTCAACGATCCCGCTCGCATCAAGCACGTCCAGACGCTGGCGGAGTGGGGCAAGGACAAGACCTTCGTCTATGGCGGCCGCGAGGGCAAGTCGACGGCCCTGTTCAATGCCGGAGACTGCATCTTCCACATTGCCTCCTCGGCCTCGGCGGCGGCGATCGAGAAGGCGCTCGGCAAGGAGAAGGTCGGCATCGGCATGATGCCCTACTGGCCCGACGTGATCGCCAAGCCGCAGAACTCCATCATCGGCGGCGCCACGCTGTGGGTGCTGCAGGGCAAGCCGGCCGCCGAATACAAGGGCGTCGCCAAGTTCCTGACTCATCTTTCCAGCGGCCCGATTCAGGCCAAGTGGCACCAGGAGACGGGCTACGTACCGGTGTCGATCGCCGCGGCCGAGATCACCGAGAAGGAAGGCTTCTACAAGACCAACCCCGGCCGCGACGTGGCCGTCAAGGAGCTGACGCTCAACCCGCCGACCGACAACTCCCGCGGCCTGCGCATCGGCAACTTCGTGCAGATCCGCGACGTCGTCGACGAGGAGCTGGAATCGGTTTGGTCCGGCAAGAAGGACGCCAAGGCCGCTCTCGATGACGCCGTGAAACGCGGCAACGAGCTGCTGAAGAGGTTCGAGGCGGCGAACAAGTAGGCTTCTGCTTGTGTGTCCCTTCCACCGACTCGGTTCTTTCCGCCTCATGTTCCTCTCCCCCGCTCGGGGGAGAGGCTAGGTGAGGGGAAATCGACGTGCGTGACCCCCTCACCCAACCTCTCCCCCTAGCGGGGGAGAGGAGTTCGAAGGGCTGACGCGTGGAAAAGCGCGTCACCTTCAATGAGCGATGGCTGCCCTACCTATTGGTGGCGCCGCAGATCGTCATCACATTGGTGTTTTTCTTCTGGCCGTCGGGTCAGGCGATCTGGCAGTCGGTGCTGATCGAGGATGCCTTCGGCGGCAACACGAAGTTCGTCTGGTTCGACAACTTCGTTCACCTGTTCAGCGATGCCGCGTACTACACCTCGGCCCGAATCACGCTGGTGTTCAGCACGCTGGTCGCCACGGTGGGGCTCGCCGTGTCGCTGTTGCTCGCGGTGATGGCCGACCGGGTCATCCGCGGCGCCGGCCTCTACAAGACGTTTCTCGTGTGGCCCTATGCGGTGGCCCCGGCCGTCGCCGGCGTGCTGTGGGGGTTCCTGTTCAATCCTTCGGTCGGCATCGTCGCCTGGCTGCTGAGCGGCGTCGGTATCGAGTTCAACTACGTCATCAACGGCAATCAGGCACTGCTGCTGGTGGTGATCGCCGCCGTGTGGAACCAGGTCAGCTATAATTTCCTGTTCTTCCTGGCCGGCTTGCAGTCGATTCCCAAGTCGCTGATCGAAGCGGCGGCGATCGACGGTGCGGGGCCCGGCCGGCGGTTCTGGGACATCATGTTCCCGCTACTGTCGCCGACCGGCTTCTTCCTGCTGGTGATCAACATTCTCTACGCCTTCTTCGGCACTTTCGGCGTGGTCGACGCGTTGACCAAGGGCGGACCGGGCCAGGCTACCAACATCCTGGTCTACAAGGTCTACAGCGACGGCTTCCGCGGCCAGGATCTCGGCGGCTCGTCGGCGCAATCGGTGATCCTGATGATCGTGGTGATCGCGCTCACTGTCGTGCAGTTCCGCTTCATCGAGCGGCGGGTCCACTACTGATGGTCGAGAACCGCCCCTTCACGACCTTTCTCAGTCACCTCGTGGTGATCGTCGGCGTGCTGATCATCGCCTTTCCGGTGTGGATGACCTTCGTCGCCTCCACCCACGATCAGCAGACCATGCTGCGCTCACCAGTGCCGCTGCTGCCCGGCCCCTATCTTTTCGACAACTACACGCAGGTTCTGCTCCAGGGCTTCGGCCGCGGCTTCGGTGGCGCGCCGATCTGGGTGACGCTGATGAACAGCCTGGTCATGGCGCTGGGCGTGGCCCTGGGGAAGATCGCCATCTCGATCATCTCGGCGTTCGCCATCGTCTATTTCCGCTTCCCCTTCCGGATGGCTTTCTTCTGGGCGATCTTCGTCACCCTGATGCTGCCGGTCGAGGTGCGCATCGTGCCGACCTACGGCGTGGTCGCCAATCTCGGCATGCTGAATTCGTACTCGGGCCTGATCATCCCGCTGATCGCTTCGGCGACCGCAACCTTCCTGTTCCGCCAGTTCTTCCTCAGCGTGCCGGATGAGCTCACCGAGGCGGCGCGGGTCGACGGTGCCTCGCCGATGCGCTTCTTCTGGGACATCCTGCTGCCGATGAGCCGAACCACGATCGCCGCCCTGTTCGTGATCCAGTTCATCTATGGCTGGAATCAGTACCTGTGGCCGCTGCTGATCACCACCAAGGAAAGCTTCTACACCGTGGTCATGGCGGTATCGCGCCAAGCCAACGTGGTCGATGCAACGCCGAGCTGGAACCTGCTGATGGCCATGGCGATGCTCGCCATGGTGCCGCCGGTGCTGGTGGTGGTGTTCATGCAGCGCCAGTTCGTACGCGGCCTGGTCGAGACGGAGAAATAGGATGGCGCAGGTCCATTTGCGCGGCGTCAAGAAGACCTACGACAACAAGGTCGAGGTCATCCACGGCATCGACATGGAGATCACCGACGGCGAGTTCATCGTCATCGTCGGTCCGTCGGGCTGTGGCAAGTCGACCTTGCTGCGCATGGTCGCAGGCCTCGAGCGCATCACCGGCGGCGAGGTGGCGATCGGCGACCGGGTGGTCAACGAGCTCGAGCCCAAGGACCGCGACATCGCCATGGTGTTCCAGAACTACGCGCTCTATCCGCACATGAGCGTGTACGAGAACATGGCTTACGGCTTGAAGATTCGCCGCATGTCCAAGGACGAGATCGATCGCCGCGTGCAGAAGGCGGCCAAGACGCTGGAGCTCAGCGCCTTGCTGCAGCGTCGGCCGCGCCAGCTCTCGGGCGGCCAGCGGCAGCGTGTCGCCATGGGCCGCGCCATCGTGCGCGAACCCGCGGTGTTCCTGTTCGACGAGCCGCTTTCCAATCTCGACGCCAAGCTGCGCGTGCAGATGCGGCTCGAGATCAAGCGCCTGCAGCGCGAGCTCGGGGTCACCTCGATCTACGTCACGCACGATCAGGTCGAGGCGATGACCCTGGCCGATCGGCTGATCGTCATGAACTCGGGAGTCGCCGATCAGATCGGCACGCCGATGGACGTCTACGACCGTCCGGCCTCGGTGTTCGTCGCGGGCTTCATCGGCTCGCCGGCCATGAACTTCCTGGCGGCCAAGATCGGCCAGGATCGCCGCTCGGTCGACCTCGTCGGCACCGGCGACGCCGGCCGGGTCAACCTGCCGCTGGCGCGCCCGACCACGGCGGCGGCCGGCGCGGCGGTGGCGCTAGGTGTCCGGCCCGAGCACCTGCACCCGGCGGCCGACGGGCCATTGCAGTTCGAGGTCGAGCTGGCCGAGCCGCTCGGTGCCGATACGTTGCTGCATGGCCGGTTCGGCGCGGCGCACGAGCTGGTGACCGTGCGGCAGAGCGGTCACGTCCAGGCGGCGCCCGGTGAGAAGCGGCGCTTCAAGGCCGACCCTGGCCATCTGCACCTTTTCGACTCGGACAAGGGCAAACGGATCACCGACGCTTAGTCAAAGTATGTTGTTCTGTACGTACAATATTCACTACGGCGTCGGCGCCGACGACCGCTATGACGTGCCACGCATCGCCGACGCCATCGCTTCGGCCGACATCGTCTGCCTGCAGGAAGTGGTGAGCGGCTGGGCGCAGAACGGCCATGCCGACCAGACGGCGGAGATCGCCGGCCGTCTCAACCGCTACTCGGTCTACCACGGCGCCATGGAGGGTGACTCGAGCACGATCGGTGCCGACGGCCGGATCGCAAACCGCCGCCGCAGCTTCGGCAACGCCATCGTGTCGCGCTGGCCGATCGTCTGGTCGCGCAACGTGCCGCTGCCCAAGACACGGCTGGCCAACATCTTCGACCTGCAGCGCGGCTATATCGAAGCGGTGGTGGCCGTGCCGGCCGGTCCGGTCCGCATCTACTGCACGCACTTGAGCCATGTCGGCGCCCAGCAGCGCCTGCCGCAGGTCGCGGCACTGCTCGATGCGGTCAACACCGCGGCCGCCATCGGCCCGACCTGGGACGGTGCCGGCTCGGGCTCGTTCCTGTTCCGCGAGGGGCCACCGCCGGTACCGGCATCGGCGATCGTGGCGGGCGACTTCAACTTCACGCCCGGCGACCCCGAATATCCGCTGATCTGCGGCGAGCCCAGCCCTTACGGGCGGCTGGCGCGGACCGAGCATCTCAGCGACGCCTGGATCGCGGCCGGCAACGACGAGAACGGCGTCGACTCCTTCCCCGGCGAGGGCCGGATCGACCATGTCTTCGTGACCCACGATCTCGCCGCCAAGGTGAGCAAAGCGTGGATCGGCCACGACAGCAAAGCCTCCGACCACTGGCCGGTGTTCGTCGAGCTGGCGGACTGATCCCGCGTGCCGGCGCGGAACCGGCAACGTCACCGATGCGGCTGGCGACGATAGTGGTCGGCCAGCGCATCGCGGCCGAAGTCGGCCGCGAGATCGCGCCACACCGAATGGATGTGGTTGGCGTCGTTCTGGGTGTTGTCGTGCTCGATCAGAGTGGCCGGACCCTGGATGCGGAAATAGTGCGCCTGACCCGGTTGTAGCGAGCCCGCCCAGGCGAAGCGGAAGCGCTCGAGGCCTTGCTCCGTCACCCGCCGCTTCTGCGCCGCCACCAGATCGGCCGTCAGCGTCGCCAGGAAGCGGTCGAGCAACGCCTCGACGAGCTGGCGCGAGGAGCCGCTCATGGCGGCAAGCTCGAGGCCGCGCGGCTGGCCGAGATCCTGCTCTCGCTGCGGGCTGGCCACGATCTCGCCGAACGAGCGGTCGGCGATCACCGCCGTGCGCCGCTCGGCGTCCGAGAGCCCGCTCACGATCTGGCGGGCGAGATCCTCCGATGCGCCGAGCAGGCGAAAGCCCTTGTTGGGGCCGTCGCGCACCGTCGCGGGATGAGCGCCGACGAAAAACGGCGTGACGGCGACGTGGCCGTCGGCCGGCAGGGCGACGTTCAGCGATAGGTGATGGCCCTCGAACCGCCAGCCCCAGGGAAAGCGGCCTGGCACGCCGAACAGCGAGAGGAAGTAGCGGCCGGGATCGCGCCAGCTGCCCTGCTGCTCGCGCAACACGCCTTCCAGGAAGCGCACGCCATCGACCAGTCGCAGCCCCTGCTCGTTCAGCACCGAGGCGAGCAGGGCGCGGGCGGCATCGGCCTGCGCCGGTTTCATGTCGCCGAGGCCGAGCCCCGAACGGTTGCGCGGGATGTAGTGCCAGTCGAGACGACCGGCCGAGTCGTAGGCGATCAGCACGCGCTGCCGCTGGCCCTCGTCAAGCGAAGCAAGGAAGCGGTTGGCCTGATCGGCGATGCGCCGCGCGGCATCGGCACTCTGCGCGCTGGCGGCGCCGAACGGCAGGAAGGTCGCCGCCGCGAGCACCAGCCGTCGCGTCGGCGGCGGCGCGTGATGATGATCGTGGCCGTGGTCGTGATCGTGCGGATGCCAGCCGTCGTGCGGCATGGCCGTCCGCTCAGCTCTGGCCGCGCGGGTATTTCAGCGAACAGCCGTAGGGCCGGGTCGAAGCCTCGGTCACCGGCTTGCCGGCCAACACTTCGTCGAGCGCCAGGCGTACATACTGCTTGGCCTTGGGAACGTCGTTGGCGTCGGACGACCGTATGGAATCGATGCCGCCTTTGTAGACCAGGATGCCGTTGGCATCGATGATGTACATGTGCGGCGTCACGGTAGCGCCGTAGGCACGCGCGATCTTGCTTTGCGGATCGAGCAGCACGGCGGCGGGCGCCGCATTGTACTTCTTGACGATCTCGTTGGCCTGGGCGGCCGTGACATAGCCTTCCTCGCCGGTCGCCGACGAGGCTGAGGTCAGCCACACCACGCCCTTGGCGGCCGCCTCGCGCTGCTGGGCCTGCATTTTGTCGGCGACGTAGTGCTTGCGCACATACGGGCATTGGTGATTGGTCGTCTCGATCACCACGACCTTGCCTTTGAGATCGGCCAGCGACCAGGTCTTGCCGTTGCTGTCGACGGCGGTGAACTGCGGAGCGGGCTTGCCAAGATCGGGCGTGGCGGCGAGCGACACCGCGGGCGCCACGGTCGCGGCGGCGGCGCCGAGCAGCAGGACGCGGCGTGGAACGACGAGCTTCGACATGTTGCCTCCTAACGCTTGGCCGGCTGGATTTCGGCCAGTTCGGAAATGACCAGCGCCTCGGTGAGAACCTGCGGCAGAATCTTGGGCCGCTCCATGCCGGGAGCCCAGAAAAGATAGAGCGGAACGCCGGCCCGGCCCAGCTCCTTCAGCAAGGACGTGATCTCGGGGTCGCGGTTGGTCCAGTCGCCTTTGAGCTTCAACACGCCGGCCTGCTCGAAGGCGCGTCGCGCCGTCGGCGTCTCGAGCGCCACCCGCTCGTTGACCAGGCAGGTGATGCACCAGGCGGCCGTGAAGTCGACGAATACCGGCTTGCCTTCGGCGATCGCCCGGTCGAGGCGCTCGCGCGAAAAGCGCTCCCAACCCTCGAAGCTCACGCCGTTGCTGGCGCCGGAAGCCGAGGCCGCCGTGGCTCGGCCGTCCTCGAGCTTCAAAGCGGCGGCGAAGGCGAGCAGCACTGCTGCGGCGGCCAATCCGCGGCGCAGCCAGGTACCCCAGGCTGCGCCACTGCCCAGGCGCAGCAGCCAGATCGCAAAACCGATCAGGATCATGCCGCCGAGGGCGTAGATCACGCCGTCGGCACCGGCCTGCTGGACCAGCACCCAGATCATCCATACTGCCGACGCATACATCGGGAAGGCGAGGAACTGGCGCAGGCGGTCCATCCACGCGCCGGGTCGCGGCATCAGGCGCTGCAGCGCCGGGGTGAAGGTGAGCGCGAGATAGGGTAGCGCCAACCCAAGCCCCAGCGCCAGCAGCACGGCGAGCGTCTGGGGTGCCGGTTGGCTGAGCGCAAAGCCCAGCGCCGCCGCCATGAAGGGCGCGGTGCAGGGCGTCGCCACGATCACGGCCAGCACGCCGGTGAAGAAAGCGCCGGTGGTGCCGCCGCGTGCCGCCAGGCCTTGGCCGACGCCGGCAAAGCGGCCGCTGACCTCGAAGACGCCGGAGAGGTTCAGCCCGACGACGAAGAACAGGTAGGCGATCAGCAGGGAGAACACCGGCGACTGGAACTGGAAGCCCCAGCTCACGTCGCCTGCCGCCGCGCGCAGCCCGATCACCACCCCGGCCATGGCGGCGAACGACACCAGCACGCCTGCGGTGTAGGCCAAGCCATCGCGCCGCATGGCGCTGCGCTCGTGCCCAGCCAAGCCGGCGAAGGAAGCGGCCTTCATGGCGAGCACGGGGAAGACGCAAGGCATCAGGTTCAGGATCAGGCCACCGAGCAGCGCGAACAGCAGCGCTTCGAGGAGCGACAGCTGCTCGCTGCCGCTCGCCGCCACCGTCGATGTCGGTACGAAGGCCGGATCGCGCTTGGCCACGATGTCGAAAGCCTGCTTGACCTCGCCAGCGGCCGTCTTCTCGGTCAGCACCAACGTGCCAGCAAGATCGGCGGGCAGCGCGGCCTTGGCGTCGCCGCGCCGCAGCGGGATGCGAATGCCATCGGCGCCGATCGCGGCAGCCTGCTTGGCCATGCTGGCGACCGGCCCCCAGTCGGCCGGGAAGAAGTAGACGTCGCGGATGGTTTCGGGCTTCAGGCCCTTGGCCTCGACGATCAGGGTCGGATCGCCCGACTGGGCTACGCCGTAGCGCGCGGGCCAGGGGCTCGGCATCGGCACCTGCTGGCGCGCCTTCTCGAAGACGGCGCGCGTGGCGGGCGCTGCCGGAGCACCGGTCGCCGTGACCGGCAGGCTGAGGTCGAGCTTGGCCTCCTCGGGGATGCAGACGTCTTCACAGACCAGCCAGTTGGCGGCGGCCTCGAGCTTGAGCGCGCCCGGCAGATCGGCTGGCGGCGTGATGCGCACCAGCAGCATCGCCTCGTCCTTGAAGCCGTAGTTGATCACGCCGCTCAGGTTGAAGAGGTACGGCCGCGGCCAGACGATGGGGCCGGCCGTGACGCCAGCCGGCAGCGTCCAGGCGATCTCGGTCGGCAGGCCGGAATCGCCCGGGTTTTTCCAGTAGGTGTGCCATTTCGGCCGGATGGTCTGGCGCAGCCCGACCCAGAACGGCTCGCCGGGCTTGACGGCCGACACGTCGGCCAGAAGCTCGGCGCGGACGTTCTCGGTTTGCACCGTCGACTGGGCGAAGGCTGGGCCGGCCAACAGGGCCAGCAGCAGGGCGAGCAGACGCTTCATGGCTGTCTAGTAAGTGACGCTCCGCCTACGCCCTTGCAAGGCAATCCGGATCACCGCGGCGTGATATTTTGCCCGGGCCGGGCGATAACTTTAACGTGTTGGTCGGATTGGGAGATTTCATGCTGTCGATCGATGGCGGGCGGCTTGTCGGCACCCTGGACACGTTGGCCGGGATCGGTGCCATCGAGGGTGGCGGTTGCGCCCGCCTGGCGCTCAGCGACGACGACAAAGCGGGCCGCGACCTGGTCGTCGGCTGGATGAGGGCGCTGGGGCTTGCCGTCAGCATCGACGCCATCGGCAATGTGGTGGGCCTGCGTGCCGGGCGCGAGGCGCTGCCGCCGGTGATGACCGGCAGCCACATCGACACGGTGCGCACCGGCGGCCGCTACGACGGCAACTACGGCGTGCTGGCCGGGCTGGAGGTCGTGCGCGCGTTGAACGCGGCCGAGCTGACGACCCGCCGGCCGATCGCCGTCGCCTTCTTCACCAACGAGGAGGGTGCGCGCTTCCAGCCCGACATGATGGGCAGCCTAGTCTATGCCGGCGGCCTCGGCTTGAACGAGGCCTATGCCGCGACCGACAAGGACGGCGTTGCGGTCGGCGACGAGCTGCGGCGCATCGGTTATCTCGGCGCGGCCACGCCCGGCGCGATCCGGCCGCACGCCTTCGTCGAGCTGCATATCGAGCAGGGTCCGATCCTCGACGAGGAGAAGGTTCGGATCGGTGTCGTGGAAAGCGTGCAGGGCATCTCGTGGACCGAGTACACCGTGACCGGCGTGTCCAACCATGCCGGCACGACGCCGATGCGGCTGAGGCGCGACGCGGGCTATCTCGCCGCCTCGACCAACGTCTTCGTGCGCGCGCTCGCCCGCGAGATGGGCGGCGACCAGGTCGGCACGGTGGGCGCCCTCACCCTTCGGCCCAACCTGATCAACGTCGTGCCCAACCGCGCGGTGTTCACCGTCGATCTGCGCAACACCGACGAAGCTCAGCTCGAGCAGGCCGAAGCGCGGGTCGCCGAGCACATCGCGGCGACGGCGCGGGCCGAACGCGTCGAGGTCGAGGCCAAAGTGCTGGCGCGCTTCGAGCCGGTGACCTTCGATGCCGGCCTGGTCGATCGCGTC
Organism: Alphaproteobacteria bacterium; assembly: GCA_016870055.1. Taxonomy (GTDB): domain Bacteria; phylum Pseudomonadota; class Alphaproteobacteria; order Reyranellales; family Reyranellaceae; genus Reyranella. The sequence continues at coordinate 10,042 of VGCQ01000164.1, forward strand.
GAGCATCATGCCCGCGCGCTCGGGCTCAGCACCCGTCGCATGCCGTCGGGCGCCGGCCACGACGCGCAG
>VGCQ01000165.1 GCA_016870055.1 Alphaproteobacteria bacterium
CGGCCTAGAGTCCACGACGCTCGGGGATTTCCTCGCGGTCGCGCCGCTCGATGCCGGGAGGCGTCGGCAAGGAACGCAGCCGTTTCAGCATCGCGGGGATCGACGACGCGGCCGGATAGATGGTCATGACGTCGTCGGAGCGAACGACGACCAACTCGACGCCTTCCCCATAGGCGAGGTCTTTGGGCAAACGAATGGCTTCGCTGTTGCCGCTTCTGAAGGTGCGGGTTCTGGCAATGGTCATCGTGCCGACCTTGATGTATATACGAATATATACCTCACGGATGGCGAGCGATCAAAGCTCCTCGGCCGGACACCGTCGGAAACGACGGATCCGGAACGGCGATCACGCCTTGCGGTAGTTGAAGGTCTGGAGCAGCAGGCCGCGCCAGGCGCGTTCGGCGACCAGGCCGCTATGGCCGGCCACCGGATCGAGATCGGATTGGCGCAGACGGTCGGCATCGCCCAGTTGCTCGCTGACCGACAGCCGCCCGCCGGGGCGCAGGACGCGCGCAATCTCTCTCATGGCCGCTGCCTGGTCGGGCACTTCGCCGAGCACCGTCACCATGAAGACGACGTCGAACGCCTGGTCGGTGAAGGGCAGCTGCTCGGCCGAACCGACGACCGCGGCGACGTTGGTCGCCGCGGCCTGCCTCAAGCGGCGCATCGCCAGAGCGATCATGCCAGGCTGTGCGTCGAAGAGGACTAGGCGGCCTCGGTCGAGTCGGCGGGCAACCGTCGGACTGAAATAGCCCGGGCCGCAGCCGATTTCGAGCACGGTATCGGTCGGCTTCAAGTCGAGTCGGGAGGCCAGCCGTCCCGGCGGCGCGATCAAGCGACGCAGCGGCTTGAGCAGGAGCGAGGCGTACTCGACCGGATACATGCCCCGCCCGATGAATCGCCGAAACGGATCGGATTGTGGGGGCATCGGTTGGCGTCGCCGGCGCTCAGGTCAATCGTCGCAAAACGTCTGCCGACAAGGGTCCCTTCTCCACCGCGGCGATCGCCTGCTCAAGATGATCGAGCGTCGAGTAGCCGATCAACATGGTCGACACGGCCGGATGGGCGATCACGAAGCGTTCGGCAAGCTCGGTAAGGCTGGCGCATCCGGCGTCGCGCGCCTGCGCCTCCAGCGCTTTGGCGCGCGCCACGTCGACGGCGAAGCTCGGGGCCGAGCCGATCGGATCGACCGCCTGCATGGCGAGCGGATGACGCTCGGCCGTCCCGGCGAGCGCGCCACCGGCCAGGGCGCGGATGACGATGGTGCCCATGTCGGCCGCCTTGGCCTTGTCGAGCAGACGGCCGTAATCCTGGCCGGGCGCCCCTGCCGGCATGGGCCCGCCGGCACTGGGATTGAGCGCGTTGTAGACGACTTGCACGGTGTCGAAGAGCCGCGACTCGACGGCGCGAAGCAGTGCCGCCGTCTCGCCGACGGCGCTGAAGCCGATGAAGCGCGTCTTGCCGGCGCGCTTGAGCTTGTCCAGCGCCGGCGCCACGGCGTCGAGGGCGATTTCGATCGCGAGCTTGTCGCCGCCGTCACCGGCGACCAGCGGATTGTGCAACTGGAAGAGATCGACATGATCGCGGCCCAGGCGCTTCAAGCTCTCGTCCATCGACCGGGCGATGCCCCCCGCCACGTCGGCGCGATGCTCGGCCGCCAACCGTACCTTGGTGCCGACGACCACATCGGCCTTCAACACCCGCAGCACACGGCCGAGATTGCGCTCGGACTCGCCATTGCCGTAGAGCGGCGCGGTGTCGAAGTAGTTCACGCCGGCCTCGATGGCGCGCGCCACCGCGCGCTCCTGATCGCGGGCGTCGCCCTTGGTGAACAGCCCGCCGACGGCGCCGGCGCCGTAACCCAGGACCGAAACGTCGAGGCCGGTGCGGCCGAGCCTGCGGCGCTCCATTCAGCCCTCGCCTTCGATGCGAACCTTGCCCGCTTCATTGTCGACCACGACATGGTTGTCGTAGTAGGTCACCTTGGGCGTGACGCCGAACGCCGCCGCCATGCGCTTCTCCCAGTCGGGCGTGTACCAGGCGCGCGCCGCTGCCTCCGACTGCCAGAGATAGACCCCGCCGCCGCCAGGCTCGCCGTTGAGGTAGTACTTCTTCAGGAGGCCTTTGGCGCCGAGCGCCGTGTAGGTCGGCGCCGACTTGCGCGCGGCCTCGATCGCGGCGTCGCGCGGCCGCTTGGTCATGGGGATTTGAACGATGGCGATGAACATGCTTGTTAGCCTAGAATCATCGCCCCATCGGAGCAAATCATGACCGCCAGCTTGGCCGGCACCGAGATGTGCGTGTTCGACGCCTACGGCACGCTGTTCGACTTCAACTCGGCGGTCGCCCGCCATCGCACGGCGATCGGCCCCAAGGCCGATGCGTTGTCCGACCTGTGGCGCGCCAAGCAGATCCAGTACACATGGCTGCGCAACGGCATGGCGGCCTATGCCAAGTTCTGGCAGGTCACCGGCGAGGCGCTCGACCATTGCTTGGCCACCCACGGCATCGCCGATCCGAGCGTGCGCGACAAGCTGATGGGCGCCTACCTCGCGCTCGACCCCTATCCCGAAGTGCCGACGATGCTGGCCAAGCTGAAAGGCTCCGGCGTGCGCATGGCGATCCTGTCGAACGGCAATCCCGAGATGCTGGACACGATGGTGCAAGCCTCCGGCCTGGCCGGTCACTTCGAGGCGGTGTTGAGCGTCGATGCCGTGGGCGTCTTCAAGCCCGACCCGCGCGTCTACCGCCTGGTCGAGACGCGCTGCGGCATGACGTCCGGCAAAGTGTGCTTCCTGTCGTCCAATTGCTGGGACGCCCATGGCGCAGCCCATTTCGGCTTCCCGACCGTATGGATCAACCGCGCCGGGGCGCCGGACGATCGGCTGCCCGGCACGACCGTCGCCGAACTTCGCGATCTTTCCCAACTGCCCTCCCTGCTCGGTGTCTCCTGATGTCACTACCTCCGGCTCCCACCTTCGACGATGTCCGCGCCGCGGCGCGACGCCTTGACGGCGTCGTCGTGCGCACGCCGCTTCTGGAAAATGCGCGGATCAATGCCCGGCTGGGCGGCCGGTTGTTGATCAAGGCCGAGTGCTTGCAGCGCACCGGCTCGTTCAAGCTGCGCGGCGCCTACAATTTCCTGGCGTCGATGAGCGAGGCCGACCGCACGAAAGGCGCCGTCGGCTGGTCGTCGGGCAACCATGCGCAGGGCCTCGCCGAGGCGGCGCGGCTCGTCGGCATGAAGGCCACCATCGTCATGCCGGCCGATGCGCCGGCCCTCAAGATCGCCAACACCAAGGCCTCGGGCGCCGCGGTCGTGCTGCACGATCGCGTCAAGGAAAGCCGCGAAGAGATCGGTATGGCGATCGCCCACAAGACCGGCGCCACCGTGGTGCCGCCTTATGATCATCCGTGGATCGTCGCGGGCCAGGGCACGGCGGGCCTGGAGATCGTTGAGCAGGCCAAGGCGCTCGGAGTGGCGCTCGACGCCGTGGCTGCGCCCTGCTCGGGCGGCGGCCTGTCGACCGGCATTGCGCTTGCGGTGAAGGGCCTCAGCCCGACCACCAACGTGCATGCCGGCGAGCCGGCGGGGTTCGACGACCTGGCGCGCTCGCTCGCGGCCGGCACGAAGCAGAAGAACGACAAGCTCTCGGGCTCGATCTGCGATGCGCTGCTGGCGCCGACGCCGGGCGACGTCACCTTCCCGCTCGCTCTGCGCCTTCTCGGTCCGGGCTTGGTCGTTACCGACGAGGAAGTGCTCGACGCCATGGAAACCGCGTTCCGCGAATTCAAGCTGGTGGTCGAGCCGGGCGGCGCGGTGGCGCTGGCTGCCGCGCTGTCGGGCAAGCTGCCGGTCGAGGGCCGCGCCGTCACCGTGGTCTGCTCCGGCGGCAATGTCGATCACGCGACGTTCGCCCGCGCCTTGCGACGTCACGCGCCGTGAAGATGTCCAACCGGGATCGCCGGGGATGGAGGCTGGTCGTTTGGCTGAGCCTGGGCAGCATCGTGATCAGCGCGGCGTTCGGCTATCACACGGGCGAGAGCACGCCGTGGCGCTCGGCACAGACGGGCATCGTGAGCTCGATCCTCATCGCCACACCGATCCTGCTGTTCGAGATCAAGGGCCAGAACAGCGAGTTGATGCGGCGGCTGCGCCGATTGCCGCTGCTCGCCTATCTCGGCTTCAGGGTACTGTTCTACTCGGTGATCGTCGTCGGCGGCCTCATGGTGGCGCGCGCATTGGCGAGTTCACGGCAGCTCGCCGTCGACGAGGTCTTCGTCGAATCGCTCTACTTCGTCGGCGCGCTGGTCGTGGTGAGCAACGTGGTCTTCCAGATCGGCTTGCAGCTGGGCTTTCGGACACTCGGCAACCTGTTGACCGGCCGCTACGTCCGGCCGCGGCGCGAGACCAGGACCTTCGTGCTGATCGACATGAAGGATTCGACGGGATTGGCCGAACGCCTGGGTCCGCTTCGATTCCACGAGCTGCTCAACCTCTTCTTCCGCGACGTGGCCGATGCCGCACTCGAGTGCCGTGCGGAGATTCACAAGTACGTCGGTGACGAGGCGATCTTGACCTGGACCGGCGAAGGGCGCGAAGCCCTCGGCGAGGCACTGTCCTGCCCGTTCGTCGCCCGCGACGTCATCGCCTCGAATTCGCAGCAGTACCTCGCCCGGTTCGGCATCGTGCCGCAGTTTCGCGCCGCCTTGCATCGTGGCGAGATCGTCGCCGGCGAGATCGGCGACGTGCGGCGCGAAATCACCTACGTCGGCGACACGCTGAACGTCGCAGCGCGCCTGCTCGAGGCGGCCAAGCAAATCGGCCACGACGTGCTCGCCTCGACCGCGCTGCTCGAGAACGCGACACTGCCGCCCGACATGGTCGCCGAGGCGCTACCGGCCCTGGCCGTGCGCGGCCGCGAAGCGCCGCTCGGCATAGCGGCGCTGCGCCGCCGGCCCTAAGCGGGCTTGCGCGCCGCCACCGGCCTGGCGCCACCGCTCTTCAGGCGATCCATCAAGCTGCCGAGAATGCCCTTGGGCAGGAAGATGATGAACAGCACCAGCAGCACGCCGTAGACCAGATTGTCCCAGCCCACCGCCTTGGTGCCGAAGAAGATGCGCAGCGACTCGGCGAGCAGCAAGGTGATGACGGCGCCGACCGTCGGGCCCAGCGCCACGTAGATGCCGCCGACCACGACGGCGAACACCATTTGCAGCGACACCGAGATGCCGCTCACCGTGTCGGGCGAGATGAACATCTGATACTGGCAGTAGAGCGCACCCGCCAATGCCGTCATCGCTGCGCTGATGACGGTGATCTTGAGCTTCTCGGCGGTGACGTCGACACCGGCCGCGGCCGCCGCGTCTTCGTCCTCGGAGATCGCCTCCATGGCATAGCGGCTCATGCTGCGGTCGACCCAGTACCAGATCACCAGGCCGGCCGCCCACACGGCCAACGCGATCAGGTACCACACGGTCTTGTCCTCGAACTGCAACGCCAGGATATTGTTGCCCTTGGTCCGCTCCGGCGTGTAGCCGAGCGAGCCGCCGGTATAGTCGCGCGTGGCGGTGATGACCTGGAGCACGATGCCCGACAGCGCCAGCGTCACCAGGGCGAAGTAGTGGCCGGTAATGCGGAAGCGAAAGCAGGGATAGGCCACGATCAGCGCCAGGCCGCCGGCGCAAACCAACGCGATCGGAATGCCGATCCAGGGCGAGACGCCGAGGTGGTTCCACAGGAGTGCCGTCACATAGGCGCCCACCCCCATGAATCCACCATGCCCCAGCGACACCAGGCCGAAGCGACCCATCATCGACCACGACGTGTAGGCGAACGACCAGATGAGGATCAGGACGAAGATGTGCAGATGGTAGGGGTCGCGATAGACGAAGGGCAGCGCGACCAGTGCCACCGCGGCGATCGGCCAGGCCAGGCGGGCGTTCATGAGCGCCTCGCCAGCAGGCCGGCTGGTCGCACGAACATCATGACGATGAAGAAGGCGAAGGCCAGCACATAGCCCCATTCGAGGTCGGAGAACAGGCCACCCAACGAAATGATCTCGGCGAACAGGAACGCCGCGACGAACCCGCCGACGAAGTTGCCCAGCCCGCCGAGGACGCAGATCAGGAAGGTGATCGGCCCGAACGACAGCCCGACGAACGGGTGGACGTCGTACTGCAACACCAGCAGGCAGGCGGCCAGCCCGGCCAACGCGCCGCCCAACGCCGACGTGACCAGGTAGATGCGCTTGGTGTCGACGCCCATCAACGCCATGATCTGACGATCCTGGGCGATGGCCCGAATGGCGGTGCCGGTGTAGGTGCGCGTCATGAACAAGTAGACCACGATCATGCCGACCAGCGCCGCCGCGAAGGCGAGCAGCCGCGAATAGCTGAGGTGCATGTCGGCGAAGGACAGCACCGGCAGGCGGATGCCGAGATTGCGGAAGTCGATGCCGAAGGCAACGGTGGCGAAGCTCTGCAGCACGAACAGCACGCCACCGGTCGCCAGAAGCTGATTGATCGGCGCGGCCGACAGGAGCGGCTCGATCACCAGCCAGTGCAGCAGCGCGCCGAGCAGCGCCACCAGCACGATCGCAGCGGGCGCCGCCACCCAATACGACAGGCCGTAGTACTGGACCAGGAAGTACATGCCGTACATGCCGATCATCACCAGCTCGGCGTAGCAGATCCAGGTGACGTCGATGACGCCGAAGATCAGATTCAGCCCCAGCGCCAGCAGCGCCAGCAGCCCGCCCAGCAGGATGCCGTTCAGCACCGCCTCGAGGAGGAAGATGTCGAACGCTTCGAGGAATGACTGCATCAACGTCTCCTCATCGGAGCGCGGACCTCCGGGTCCGCCTCATGAACCATGAGCGGACCCGGAGGTCCGCGCTCCAAGCCCTCAAACACCGAGATACGCCTGCTTGACCGTGTCGCTTTCCAGCATCTCGGCGGCGCTGCCGGAGGCGCGGATCGTGCCCGCCTCGAGCAGGTAGGCGCGGTCGACGACTTTCAGCACTTGCTGCACGTTCTGCTCGACGATCAGCACGGTGAGGCCGCCGGAGCGGATGCGCCGGACGAGCTCGAACACCTGCTGGACGACGACCGGCGCCAGTCCGGCCGACGGCTCGTCGAGCAGCAGGAGCTTGGGGTCGCTCATCAAGGCGCGGCCGATGGCGCACATTTGCTGCTCGCCGCCCGACAGGGTGCCGGCCATCTGGTTGCGCCGTTCCTTCATGCGCGGAAAAAGATCGAACACGAACTCCAGCCGCTCGGCGTACTTGGCGCGCGCCTTGGGCATGTAGGCGCCCATCTTGAGATTGTCTTCGACCGTAAGGCGCGGAAACAGCCGACGGTTCTCCGGCACGTGGGCGATGCCGAGGCCGACGATGAGGTGGGCCGGCGTCGCCACGACGTCGACGCCCTCCATGCCGATGGTGCCGCGCGTCGGTCGGATCAGGCCCGAGATGACGCGCATCAGCGTCGTCTTGCCGGCGCCGTTCGGGCCGATCACGCCGACCGCCTCGCCGGCCTTGACGTCGAGGTCGACGCCGAACAGCGCCTGGAAGCTGCCGTAGCCGGCATCGAGGGATTTCAGCTCGAGCATCGCCGCCGCGGCCTCAGCGTCCGGCCTGGGCGGCGACCGCCTGGGTGGCGTGGGCGTCGGTGCCGAGATAGACCTCGATCACCCGCGGATCGCCGGCGACGGCGCTGGGCAGGCCCTCGCTGATCTTCTCGCCATGGTCGAGCACCATGACGCGGTCGACCACGCGCATCAGCACGCCCATGATGTGCTCCACCCAGATGATGGTGATACCGAGCTCGTCGCGGATTTTGCGCAGCATGTCGGCCGCTTGATCCATTTCGGCCTCGTCGAGGCCACCCAGGCTCTCGTCGGCCAGCAGCAGCTTGGGCCCGGTGGCCAGCGCCTTGGCAAGCTCGAGCTTCTTGAGGCCGGCCGCGCCCAGCCCGTCGACTGTCGCGTGCCGGTCGGTCGGCAAGCCGACCATGGCCAGCGCGCGCTCCGCCGCCTCGTCGGCGCGCGCCCGGCTGTGCCCGCCTTGGCCATAGTAGCCCGCCAGCTCGACATTCTCGAAGATCGAGAGCCGCCGGAACGGGCGGGGAATCTGGAAGGTGCGTCCGATGCCGCGATTGATGATGCGGTGCGGCGCCAGGCCAGCGATCTCCTGGCCCTCGAACTTGATCGATCCCGCCGAGGGCGGAAACGTGCCCGACAGCATGTTGAAGATCGTGCTCTTGCCAGAGCCGTTCGGGCCGATCAGGCCGAGAATCTCGCCCTGATCGACCTTGAAGGATACGTTGCTGACGGCCGTGAAACCGCCGAAACGCTTGACCAAACCCTCGACAACCAGCACGGCCGTTACGACGCCTACTTGGGTGAATAGACCGTGCCCGCCGGGAACGGCAGCACGGCGTCGCGCTGCGCCTGGCTCTTGGGCCACACCACGGAGGATTTGTCGTCGATGTACTGCACGATCACCGGGGTCGCCCGCTCGTTCTGCCCGGCGATCGTCGAGCCCTCACCGGCATACTTGACGCCGAAGCCCAGCATGGTGCCGCCTTCGGGCAAGTCGACCTCGAGGGCCGCCTTGCGCAGCGCATCGGCATCGACGCCGCCATACTTCTTGATGGCGCGCGGCAGCACCTCGGTGAAGAAGACGTAGGTGTTGGAGGCCGCCATGCCGACATGCGCCGAACGGATGGTGGTGCCCGGCTTGGCCTTGTCGTACTCATCGCCGACCATCTTGATGAGCGGCGGCAGCTTGGAATCGAGCGCCTTCTGGTTGGTGTCCCAGATCGAGATCGGGTCGACGTTGTAGATGTAGTTCACGTCGCTGCCGAGACCTTCCTTGAGCTTGGTGTAGACGCCGTAGCCCGCACCGTGGCCGATCAGGGCGCTGAACTTCAGGCCGCCCTCGCGCGCCTGGCGGTGGAACAGCGTGATGTCGGGGTTGTAGCCGGTGTGCAGGATCACGTCCGGCCGGGCCCGCTTGAGCTTGGTGACCAGCGCCGACAGGTCGGGCGCGGTCGCGGCATAGCCTTCCTTGAGCACGATGTTCAGGCCGGCCTTCTTGGCGCCCGCCTCGTTGCCCTTGGCGACGTCGACGCCGTAGGCGCCGTCCTCGTGGATGATCGCCACACGCACGTCCTTGGCATCCTTGCCGAGCTTGTCCTTGGCGTTCTTGGCCACGAAGTCGGCCGACAGCTCGCCGAACTGCGAGCCCGACGGCTGGGTGCGGAAGACGTACTTGAGATTGCGGTTCTCGAGCACCGCCGAAGAGATGCAGGTCGTGATCCACATGAACTTCTTGAGCTGCTCGACGCGGGCCGCCACCGGCACGCACTGGGCCGACGAGAAGAAGCCCAGCACCATGTCGACCTTTTCCTGCTCGATCAGGCGGACGGCCTCGTTGATGGCGACGTCGGGCTTGCTCTGGGCGTCGGCGTAGATCGCCTCGATCTTGTAGCCTTCGACGCCACCCTGCTTGATGAAATTGTCGATCATGATCTTGGCGCCGAGATGATGCAGCTCCGAGCCGCCGCCGGCCAGCGGGCCGGTCAGATCGTAGACGACGCCGATCTTGAGCTTCTTCTCCTGAGCCTGGGCGGGAACGGCCAGCCCCAGTGCCGCGGCGGCAACCGCCAGCCCGCCCATGAATCGGGCGACCAAAGTCCTGGACATCAAGTCCTCCCTGAGTCGTTTGCTGTCGTTTCTCCCTCGACGCGCATCACACGGGCGACGCCGGACGATGTCAAGCGTTGCCGCTCAGGCCCGGCCCTCGCCCGGCGTCAGGATGTCGAACATCAGGCCCGACGGTTGGTCGAGCATACCGAACAGCAGAACCAGCCGTGACGCATCACCCTCGATGCGAAGCTTGCCGGCTTGGATCGCCTCCGGTGGCGTCGTCTTGCGCAGCACGATGGCGTCGAGCGTCGCGCGCGTGGTCACGATCGAGGCCGCCGCCTCGGCCGACCACTCGCCCAACCGATGGCTGAGCGTGCA